>VGZN01000117.1 GCA_016872635.1 Planctomycetota bacterium
ACAGTTGCTTGAAGATCTCGATCGCCGCGAACAAATTACAGCCAATGAAGACGAGTTGACCGGATTAGTGACTGATTTCGTTACCGATGCGTTGGCAACTCAAGACTGGCCGCTTAATGATTCGGAGCGTAAACAGTTAGTCGATGATTTAATAGAAGAGACAATTGGCGTTGGACCACTCGCACCGTTGCTTACTGATCCAGCTGTAAGTGACATCCTGGTCAACGGACCTTACAAGGTCTTTGTCGAGCGATATGGGCGCTTGGAAGCTACCGATGTTCGATTCCGGGATGATGAACACCTCGTTCGAATTATCGGTCGTATCGCGGCTCGTGTCGGTCGCCGAATCGATGAAAGCTCGCCGATGGTTGATGCTCGCCTTCCAGACGGAAGTCGTGTCAACGCTACATTGCCGCCAATCACCATCGATGGCCCAACTCTGTCGATCCGCCGATTTGGACGGCGACGATTGCGCAGCGATGACCTGATGAAACTCGGCATGTTTACAGCGAACATGCGGGAGTTTCTGAGGTATGCAATTCGTGGACGAATCAATATGATTGTCTCGGGGGGGACTGGCTCAGGTAAGTCCACGTTTTTAGGAGCCATGGCTGAGGCGATCCCCGATAGCGAGCGGATCGTGACGATCGAAGACGCAGCAGAGTTGCAGCTTGATCAAGGACACGTCGTGCGTATGGAAACTCGCCCACCCAACATCGAAGGGCAAGGCCGTATCGTCGCTCGCGACTTGGTCGTCAATGCATTGCGAATGCGTCCTGACCGAATTATCGTAGGCGAAGTTCGAGCCGGTGAAGCGCTGGACATGCTGCAAGCGATGAATACGGGTCACGATGGCTCACTAACGACTATTCATGCCAATAGTCCCCGTGATGCGATGTCCCGCCTCGAGACGATGGTGCTAATGGCCGGCATCGATCTACCCAGCCGCGCAATTCGTGAGCAAGCGGTCTCTGCAATCGACATCATCGTGCAAGTGAAACGTTACGAAGATGGTGTCCGTCGCGTGCAATCCATCTCGGAGTTAGTCGGCATGGAAGGGGATACGCCCCAATTGCAGGAGATATTCCGCTTCGTTTCAAAGGGTAAAGTGAACCGCAAAATCGCAGGGGAGTTTGTAGCAACGGGAGTCGTTCCACATATCGTCGAGCGATTGAGAGAAAACGACGTCGATGTCCCCATGCATTTGTTTTACACAACAAACGCGACTTCGGCACGCAGCGATGAGGAGAGGCTATCCGATGATCGGGAGCGGTCATGGTAGTCGTTGCTGTCATCGTACTGTGGGTCATGATTGGTCTGGGCGGATTCATGTGGTTGCGATCGTCCGCTCAACGTGAGCGGACGTACGAACGATTCGAGCAAGCCACACGAACCATTGAATCGAGAACAATATCCTCAGGTTCGAATTCTCAGGCAAGTGATGCGGAAGGTACCGACGAATCAGAGGTCCGTGGTATCCGACGATTGTCTCGCAACTGGATTTGGCTGCCTTGGGTCATCGGAATCGGTGTAGCCGCGACTATCTGGCTAGTGTTTCGATGGCCGGTTCAGTATGTCGTGGCAATCGGTGCAGTTGTTTCATTGCTGCTGAGCCAATTGGAGAGTTTTCTACATACCCGTCACATAGCGATCCTAGAGCGACAACTAGCCGACGCGATTGACATCATGGTCGGCGCGGTGAGCGCGGGTGCAGGTGTTGGGCCTGCTATCGACGCGGCAACGGTCGAAACGGATCGACCTCTTAAGTTGTACTTGGCGGAACTGTCTGGGCGTATTCGTTTGGGTGACGAGCCGCTGATGGTATTTCGGTCTCTGGCTGATCGAGTCCCACTCGAAACGTTCCTACTATTCGCTTCATCGCTCGCCGTTCACTACGAAGTTGGCGGACGGCTGGCACCAACACTGGCGACTGTAGGTCGTACCATTCGAGATCGAATCGAAGTAACGCGTCGAATCCAATCCAATATTGCACAATCGCAGTTTAGCACGTTTGCCATTCTTGGCTTAGTCTATTTGATTGCTCTCATCGTATGGCGAAGCGGTCCAGAACCAATGCGGGAGTTTGTTACATCAACGGTAGGTAGTTGGTTCGTTGCTGGATCGATCATCATGCAGGCCGTTGGTATCGTATGGATGAATCTCATCTCTAAACCGAAGTTTTAAATGATCAACATACTCCTATTCTTGGTGTTTCTCGCAGCAATTGTTGTCTTCGCAGTTTTTGTTGTCCGTTTCGTAATTGCCCGAGAACGTACGCTTGCCAGATGGAATGATGAGCGAACAGACTCCATCACATCGTCGCTCGAGTCCTCGTCTCCAAGAGGCTGGTTGTCTGCGTGGCTCTATTTGGCTGGCTACAGGAGTCCATTCGCAGTTCCCGTCTTTATTGTGGCCACGTTGGTATTTGGGCTGCTTGGTTTTGGGGCAGCCACACTTTTCGTTCTATCGGGAGTGCAAGGTCTGATGGAGCGAACGGTAGTTCTCGTACCGGGAGGAGTCGGCGAGACATTCTTGCCCGTAGTCTGGGTAGCGCCCTGGATCATCGCCATTTTACTAATATGCCTTCCGTTAACCATCGTGCGTTCAGCTCGTCGACATCGTGTCCAATTGATGGAGCAGGACTTGCCACTGGCGATGGAATTGATGGCCACGCTTAGCGAAGCGGGTCTCGGATTTGATTCGGCCCTTATCCGAATATTGAAAACTCGACTCGCGGGCCGACCATTGGCAGAGGAGCTTCGAATGTATCAAGCGGACTTACTCGCTGGGCGATCAAGAGTCGAGTCACTTCGTCGCTTGAGCGGTCGTGTACGCATTGGTTCGATATCCATCTTGGTATCCGCCTTGGTCCAAGCTGAGCACATGGGAATGGGGATCGCCAAGGTTTTACGAATCCAAGCTGATGATGTTCGCGCACGACGACGTGAACGCGCAATTGCTTTCGCGAACGCCCTTCCTGTCAAACGATTATTCCCGCTGGTCATCTGCTTTTTGCCTGGACTTTTCGTTTGGACACTTGGACCGGCGTTCGTGCAGTTATTCAAATTAACGGAAACCTTCACGCGAGGTGGAGGATTCTGATGGCAATGCTGATTGACAATACAGGCACGACCATCATTCCAAAACTAGAAATTGCGAATACGTTTTTTCGACGATTTGTTGGATTGCAGTTACGCAGTTCTCTGCCATCCGATTCTGGTATTTGGATCTCACCCTGTTCTTCAATTCACACTTGCTTTATGCGGTTTCCAATCGACGTATGGATGCTTGATCGCAACGGCATCATTTTGCATTCGAAACGAAACGTTTACCCGTGGAGGATTGTAGTCGCTCCGCGGGGAACTCACTCCATAGTCGAAACAATGGCTGGCACGCTTTCGCTTGCGAACGGGCAACAAGTCAAAGTAACTCAGACTTGAATATCTTCTTCGGGCTGTCCCAACTCGATCGGGGGAAGAGGATCTTCAAAGCTCTTCCAGAAGTCTGGGCCTTGAACAAACTCAAGATCGGTCAGTAAGCATGCATCGAGAATCGCACGGACACGTTGCTCATCCATAGCATTTCCAATAAACACAAGCTCTTGGTGTCTGTCTCCGTACTCTCCAGCGAATTTCGACCTAATCTGGTCTATGGATGCTTCATCATCAGGCCACGCTTCGTCGGGAGCGGATGCCCACCAAAAACCCGCTGGGTCCATTCGAATCGAACAACCGGCTTGAGACCAGTCATAAGCCCAGTCGTTTCGCGATGCGATCCACATCAGTCCCTTACTGCGAAGCACTCCCGCGAACAGTCCGTCATCCATGTCGCCGTCAAGAGCATCAGTCAATCGCTTAGGATGAAATGGGCGATCACTGCGATAAACGAAGTTCGAGATGCCGTACTCCTCCGTCTCCGTCGCTTCTTCACCGCGAGGAACGGCAAGCCATCCGGGCTGTGACTCTGCATCGCTCAGCGAGAACAAGCCGGTTCCTAAGATTTCTGTAAGACCGACGCGGCTTTCGGTCGTATTGAGAATCTTAGCTTTCGAATTGAGCTGTCGCAGTATTCGATTGAGCTGTTCGAGTTCGTAGGGAGAAATCAGATCAGTCTTGTTAATGACGATAACATTGGCGAATTCCACTTGATCGACAAGGAGGTCAACAATATTCCGCTTGTCCTCTTCGTTCAATCCGACACGGCGGTCCGTTAGGTCGTCCCACGATCCGAAGTCTTTCATGAAGTTTCCTGCATCGACGACGGTGACCATCGTATCGAGGTCAGCAACTAGGGACAGACTATCTCCCTCTTCGTCTTCAAAAGTAAAGGTCTCAGCTACTGGCATCGGCTCCGAGATGCCTGTAGCTTCGATCAACAAATAGTCAAAACGCCCATCGCAAGCCAACCGCCTCACTTCGATGAGTAGATCCTCGCGGAGGGTGCAGCAAATACAGCCATTGGACATCTCTACGAGTTGTTCTTCCGTTCGAGACAGATTCGCTCCACCCGACTTGACCAGCGCCGCGTCAATGTTGACCTCGCTCATATCGTTTACGATGACGGCGACTCGCAATTGGTCCCGATTTGTTAAAATGTGATTGAGCAACGTGGTCTTGCCAGCCCCTAGAAAGCCAGAGAGTACTGTAACAGGTAGCCGCCTTAGATCTTCTCTTGCATTCATTTTAGCGTTCATTCTTTCGATGTTTGTGGTTGAATGGATATATTCGCGAGCAACGAGACTTTTTGCGGTGTTACCGCAGATTCTTCGATCCTTTTTTGTCTCTTCATATTGCTTCGCACGTCGATTGCGACAACACCATGCATTTGCAATCGCTCACGGCACATCGCAGCGAGTGCTGATTCATGGCCGCCGTGATAGATAAAGAACTTGGCTGAACGCATTGCAAGCGCGCGGGCATTCGCCGTTTCATAGGATTCGCTTTTTTCAAGAATCAAAGTTCTTAGAACTACATCAGGCGGCAATGGCGACAGCAGCGCTGCTGTTTCCTTATCGGACACAACGACCCAGTTCGGTAGAGTGTTCTTCATCGTTTGGTCCCCCGCGACTGAGACAAAACTGGAACAGAAAAAGCCGCAGACAAACGCGAAAAATCGAACCATCACTCCCTCCCCACGAAAGCCTACATTTCGATTTGCCATGATATAGCACATGCAATACGATTGCAAATATTGCGTGGTTCGGTGTTTTTTGCGTTTTTTGTTTCGTCAACTCGATGAGTCGCTTTTTGATTTCCTTCGTTCCGTATTGCGGAAGGCTTACTGAAAGCCTAATTGCAATGGAATTGCAACAAGACTACGAAGAGCGTTAGGTAGTGTTTGAAGAACTTTGCGGAAACAATGATGACTCAAGACGATGAATCGCTTGAATTGGTCAAGCAAGCGATTCGCGAGGCGGGGCTTCGAGCAACGCCAGCGCGGATTGCAGTTTTGCAATTGTTGCGTCGATCCTCTTCGCCACTTACGCATAGCGAGGTTACAGAACAACTGGCAAGGTCTGGCGTTGATCGAGTAACGGTGTTTCGCAACCTCAACGACCTGGTCGAAGCGGGGCTGTTGCGTAGGGCAGAGTTAAGAGATCATGTATGGCGATTCGAGGCTATCAATTTAGATTCCGGTCATGGCTCTGCGCATCCGCATTTTCTCTGCGTTGATTGCGGCTCGGTTTCGTGTTTAGGAGACGTTGTGCTCACTGCGAGCAGTCAGCGCGCCACAGCAAAAGTGGGGAAAGCGATCGAGATCTTGATTCATGGCCACTGCAACGATTGTCGCTAGCTCTGTGTTGCGACTACTTCTGATCCATTTGGGAGCAATAAAAAGTTCTTGCGCGGTCGTGCGCAATTGAGCCGATTTCAAATTTCCCATTAAAGACTCCGTCAAATTGTGCCGATTGTAGTGATTGTCCTGTGGTCGGACCGCCTTTGTTGGATTCTTCGTCAATAACGGCGACGCGTCCTGCAGATCTCTTTTGTCCGTACAGGGAAAGCCTGCTATGTTTTTCGGCCTCGAACCGCTGCCTTATTCGTCGACTCAGAAGTGGCTTGCGACTTCTTTTGTTGTGGTGGCTTCGATGCTCCCGGGATTGTCGTATGGACAAACCGTGATCGAATCAATGCCTTCTGTGCAATCGATACCGTTTGGGAGTCCACCAGCAGCGGTAGCGGAGTCAGGTCCTGCTCGAATGCAAGGCGGACTGCCGCAGGAGCTGGTTCTTCCTCCACCTACTGACGCCGCGAAGCGCCGTGCGAGTCGCTTTGTCGAAGCAGAGATCAATCCGGAGCTTCCTCTTTCGCTTATGATTGGGCGTCCGAAGGTCTTGCGGCTCTCAGATACGCCAAAACGGATTTACGTACCGAACGAAGACGTCATCCGTGCGGAGGCTATTGACCAGCAGGCGGGACGGGAACTTGCTGTAACTGGATTGCGAGCCGGCACGACCACACTGATGCTATGGTTCGCCGATAGAAGCGAACCCAGTGGCGAGAGCATCGTTAGTTATTTAGTCCGAGTCTACGATGATCCCATACTTAGCCGACCGCTCGACGAAGTCGAACGCGATTTGAACCAAAAATTTCCCAACAGCTTTGTCCAGCTTTCGGATGTAAATGGTCGCCTGATGGTTAGTGGTCAAGCACGTGACGCGATCGAAATGGCTCAAATCCTTCAAGTGTTGGTTGGAGCACGAGGGGTAATCGCTGGCGTGCGTCGAGTCTCACCGGTGAGAACCGCTAGTAGTTTTGTTGACTTCAATAACAATCAGACGCTCGACGCTGAATCGCAGGAAGCAGACAACAGGTCACTTGTTGACCCCGTCGCACTAGCTCAAGCAGGTATCATCAACTTAATGCGTGTCCCAGGTGAGCAACAGGTCATGTTGCGGGTTACGGTCGCGGAAGTAAACCGAAATGCCGCTCGCAGCGTTGGATTGAATTTTAACGCAATTCAAAACAATAATCTCTTCACTAACACAACGGGATCGGTGTCTGGAAATATTCGAGCGATCCTCGATGGTGGAAACCTCGGACTGCGAATCGAAGCACTTCGAAGATTGAGTTTGTCTCGCACATTAGCTGAGCCGAATCTCGTCGCGATCAATGGACAACCGGCCAATTTTCAAGCGGGCGGCCAATTCCCGATTCCCATTCTCTCGGCCGGTGGCGTTGCTAACAATCTTCAAGGAGTGCAGTTCGTTCCATTCGGTGTACAGTTGCAGTTTGTGCCAATCATTCAAGATCGAGATGTGATCCGTTTACAGATTCGAGCGGAAGTGAGCACACGCGATGAAGCCCTCGGAACAAATATTGGAGGAGCAGGTGGTGGCACATCTGTTCCCGGAATCAACAGCAGAAACTTTTCGTCTACTGTGGAACTTCGCAGTGGTCAAACCCTTGCTGTTGCCGGTTTGATGCAGACCAACTTTGGAGCAAGCGGTGATCGCGTCCCTTGGCTCGGAGACCTACCGCTGCTTGGGCCAATGACTGGTGCCAATCGTACCAGCGCCGCCGAGCAAGAGTTGGTTGTTCTCGTAACACCTGAACTTGTCGCTCCCGTCGACGCGTGCGCGACGCCTGGACTTCCGGGCAATGATGTTCACGAACCAACAGACATCGAATTCTTTTTGAGTAATCGTTTGGAAAGTAGGAGGTCGAAGGACTTTCGGTCACCAGTTCGCACTGATTATCACAAACAACGAGTTCCCGATAAGTGTTGTCCAGACCGATTCATCATTGGATCACATGGGCCTACCGACAGATGTAACAATCAGCAGTTGCCAGTTACTCACGAACCGCGAAGGTCCATCGAGTAATTAAACTCGATACACTCAAATCAGCCTCGAAAAATTTCGGATAAGGTGCCTCGATGGAAACTTCAAGCAATTGGACTTTTTGTGGAGCCGTGATTTTCCTAACCGTGTGTACGGGTTGCCGATCAGGAAATGGAATCTTTGGTGTAGACCGATGTGCAAATGTGCCGTGCGGAGCGATTCCAGGCAAGCCTGGAAATCACCTCTGCGAATGGCAGCAAGCTCAAGTCAGGTCGGCTTCCAACGATCTGGGCGTTTTCTATCAAGCTGATTTTATTGGCCAGAGCGATCGATTAAGTCCTGCGGCAGAGTTGCAGGTCGCACGTCTAGTTCAGCAGGGAGCAGTTGGAACGGTCCCATTGATATTGGAACCTAGTGACGACTCACAGCTTGACGCCTCGCGAGCAATCATGCTTGCCTCTACTTTTAGTGCAGCTGGAATGCAAATGTCGGCCGACGAAATATCGGTCGCAAGTCCACCTGCTCTCGGCTTGGCCGGATATCGTGCCCAACAGGTAGCTCGCGCAGCCAGTCGCAATGGCAATCAGGGTGGCGGCCAAGGACAAGGTAGTAACGGCGGTCTCGGTGGAGCTTCAGGCAATGGAATGGGCGGAGGCTTTGGACAAGGCGGCTTCGGTGGCGGGGGCATATTCTAATGAAACACTTCCAGTTGCACTTCCTAATTATCGTCATCACGTCGGGATGTTCTGCGCTTCCGCAAATCAAGCGTCCATTTGTCAATACAAAAACGCCTAAAGTATCGAGTGGATCACCTATATCGCAGTTAGGTGTCGCGCTTCCAGCTATGAAGCCGGGAGACAACCGCGAGTTGAAGATTATCGCTGCTGACCAAATGTCCAAGCATGGATTTTGGAGTGATGCTGTGGATCTGTATCTCCAAGCCGAAGCGATGGCCCCTAAAAAGCCAAAACTCGACGCTCAGCTTGCACCTGCGTTCGCCGGTGCTGGGCAATTTCCAGAATCAATTCAACGTTACCGCCACTTGCTCAAAGAAGACTCGAGAAACGTGGCTTTAATAAGCAATCTCGCTTATACCATGATGGAATCAAAAGACGTGATGTCTGCTGAAACTGAGTTCCGTCACGCACTGGCGATCGATCCAAACTACGAAAACGCTCGTGTGAATCTGGGACTCATGCTTGCAAGACAAGGGCGTAAGGAAGAAGCATTGTCATTGCTAATTCCAGCAATAGGCGAATCCGCAGCGCATTACAACTTAGGTGTCATCGCAATTGACAGTGGAGATGATTCCACAGCTAGACAGGAGTTTTTGCTCGCAGCATCGTTTCCAAATACGCCCAAAGTGACTCATGAGTTCTTGATCGCACTCAGCGATTCAGGTGGTGATCTGCGATGAAAGAAGCCAGCGTACCACACGAGATTCCATCAAGTAGAACGTGACGCGCTTCAGGCCTGAACTCAAGGCGGAGAAAATCACATCTTTGACCGTAAATCGATGCAGCGGGAAATATTGCCGTACCTGCAGGTTTCCGCATTCGGACGGTCAAGCTGCGCGGTCAGTACTCCCAAGGAATCTGTTTTCCCGTTTCAATTGTGCGAGGTGGAGATAGCATTCTGATCGGTACCGAGGTAACAACGGAACTGGGGATCGTGAAATGGGAGCCTCCAATTCCTGCCGGAATGGTCGGCAAGATCAAAGGTCCGTTCCCGGACTTTGTGCCCAAGACAGATGAGATACGTATTCAGTTACTCGCGGATGTACTTGAGCGTCATCGTGGAAAGGAATTCGTGGTGACCGAGAAGCTCGATGGCAGCTCCTTCACCGCATTCCACTACGAGTTAGGTTTCGGCATTTGCAGCCGCAATCAGTGGATTGATGAAACGGATACATCATCGAAGTGTGTGACCATTGCTAGGTCGTTTCAGCTGAGAGAAAAGCTTGCCGAAACGACCGCGCGACTGGGCTTTGACTTTGCGATTCAAGGCGAGATGATCGGCCCAGGAATTGAAGGTAATAAGTACAAACTCGACTTTGTAACGCTGAGAGTTTTCAACGTTGTCAACTTGGCGACCCGGAAGCTTTTGGACTTTGAGCAAACGTATGAAGTGATCAGGTCGCTTGGATTGTCGCCAGTACCATTCCTTGAAAAGCTGACGCTAAACCACACGGTCGACGAACTGATTGAAGTTGCCGAGGGAAAAAGTGTCTTGAATGAGTCCACGTTGCGCGAAGGCATTGTTCTTCGCCCCACCGTGGAGTCATACGAGGAGGAAACCAGCAGGCGATTGAGCTTTAAGGCGATCAACCCGGCCTTTCTTATAAATTACGAGGAATAAAAAGTTGCCTACTACACCTTCGTTTCCGAAGGTGTACCTGCCGATGTGGCTCGAATGAGAAAGGCACCTGTCTTGTAAACAGGTCCATGCTGGCGCGAATCCAGTCATCGGCTCTGACAACTGAACTGCCTGTTTGGATCATATCAACCAACAACCAAAGTATCTGAACAAACCAATTCGCTCAATTGCAATTTTCAGACTCGCTGCGATGGGCAACTATCGCATCGAGTCTTTTGACTGACTGCCAAGTCGGATTACATTTGTCGTGAGTTCGAATCTCATCAGCGTCTGCAAGGATGCTGTAGCTCAGTAGGTAGAGCAATCTCTAGAACAATCTGATTTTCACTTCGTCGGTCATTTTTGTGAACCTTAAACGACAATGCGAGTCTTTATACGCAAAGAAGAAACAAATGAATGAACAAGGGGAAGTGGATCAAGCGTAGTGCTCGATTCTGCTCTGCAATTCTAGTTCGACTGCCAGTTGGGAATACATCTTAAAACGAAGATGGCGAAAGTCTTTCTCAACAACCCTTCGTTGAACAGTTTTCAGTTTAGGAGGTCACACGGATGGCCAACAAGTCTCTTTTCGCAAGTCTTACTAGCCGATTGCCGCGAGCTATCGCAGTCAACGAAGCGGGTAGCCGCGCGTACAAGCTTGAGCCGAAGCATGCCCTGGCGCAAGTCGCCGCTACGGGAACGTTCGGTAATGCGTTCTACAGCACGGCTGAGACTCAGCTCGACGAGGTCTTGAAGTTGATCGATGAAGTCGACGACAACCAGTACTTGGCGAAGCTGGCTCTGTACGCTCTTGAGAAGGCGTTCATGAAGGATATGCCGGCAGCATTGCTGGTCGCGCTATCGGCTCGTGATACGGAGCTGATGCACCGCGTGTTTGATCGCGTGGTCGACAACGGTCGCGTTCTGCGCACTGTATTCAAATGATTCGATCTGGCCAGTTCAAGAATAAGGCTGGAAAGGGTCGCGTTGGTTTGTCGAGCTCCGTGCAGCGAGCATTCCAGCGCTGGTTATTCCAACGCGCGGTGTCACGACCAAGGGCCAATCGTTCGTCTTCGAGTTGCTTGAGCTGCCCCTTCATCTTGTCGGCGACACTTGTGACTACGTCCTGGATCAGTTCCAACGCGTAACCAATCTTCTTGATTTGCTCGATGACGAAATCCTCGATTTGCTTGGCGGGAATCGACTTTGACGGACATATGCCAACCGCGTTTCTGAGCGGAAAGTGCAAATGTAGTAGCGATAGCG
>VGZN01000118.1 GCA_016872635.1 Planctomycetota bacterium
ATCGACAACGCCATCCAGCCGATCCGCGAAAAATTAGCTGCGATGCGGCAGGGGTACTTCATTCGGTTGAGCGGGCAGTTTGAAGCCCAACAGGATGCGATGCGCCGTTTGGTATTCCTCAGTGTATTCTGCTGCATTGCAGTTTTTTTGTTGCTCTATCGAGCGGTCGGTTCTTGGTCTGCAGCGTTTCAAATCATGGTCAATATTCCACTCGCGGCCTTTGGCTCCGTGCTGATGTTGTTGATCGTGAATCAGCCGAGTTGGGAATTGTTAAAGAACGCGTCTTGGTACGACTGGCCCGGAGTTTGGATTGGGGCAACGACATTGTCTGTAGCGCATTTGGTAGGTTTCATCACACTCATTGGAATTGTGAGTCGCAATGGCATCATGATGGTGTCCCACTACATCTATTTGATCGAGATCGAGGGGATGCCCTTTTCAAAAGAAACGATCATTCGGGGAAGTTTGGAGCGACTCACACCGGTTCTCATGACAGCGATGACGAGTTTTATTGGATTGATACCGCTGTTGTTTGGTGCTGGCGACACGGGTAAAGAGATTTTGCATCCACTAGCGTTGGTGGTTTTTGGAGGAATGCTTTCGTCCACATTGCTCGATCAACTGGTGACCCCCGCATTGTTTTATCGATATGGCGGGAAGCGATTCGCATCGAGAGAGAAATCACGCATCGTTTAGTTTCCATTGCAACCGTTCGATGCGATGAGCAAATCCCGTTTTTGGGTCGACATCGAACCACGTAGCAGAGAGCCGAATATCGTCGGTTGCGACATGGAAGGTATTGGGGTCGAAAGTGAGAGTGGTGTTGAGAACAGGTTCGATTTCGCGGCCCAGGACGCTTCGGTAGGGGCCCGTCATTCCAACATCGCATTGGAACGCCGTTCCGCCCGGCAAAATATGCTCATCTGCCGTTGGGACATGGGTATGTGTTCCGAGGACCGCGCTGACGCGGCCGTCAAGAAAATACCCCATAGCTTGTTTGTCGCTGGTGGCTTCTGCGTGCAGGTCTACCATTTTGATTCGAATTTCCTTGGGGAGATCCTCTAGCACCCGTTCCACGGCTTCGAAGGGGCAATTGACTGGCCGCATGAAGACCCGACCGAGTACGCTGATCACCGCAACGGGTATACCGGTCGCTGTCTTGACGATGCAGTGATCCCTTCCAGGCGCCTTGGTCGGGAAGTTGGCGGGTTTTACGATATTCTTTTTCGTTTTAAGGACCGTCGCTATTTCTCGTTTCTTGTAGATGTGATCCCCCAAAGTGATCGCATCAACACCCGCTGCGACCAATTGATCGTATTGCTTGAGCGTCAATCCAGCTCCATCGGCGGCGTTCTCTGCGTTGACGACGATCAAGTCGCAGCCTCCTCGGCGCAGGTCGGAAATGCAAGAACCCACGATAGTCATCCCCGGCTTTCCAACGATATCACCGACCATGACGATGCGAACGTGGTCGGATTTTTTTTCTGGAAGCGAGCGCATGGATGACTTGGGGCTACGAGGTCTGTTCGCAAAAGTCGAAACCGATGCATATGAATATATCGCGGGGAAAGTGTACCATGGGAGTGAACCGGCTCTGCGCGGAAGAATACTCCCAGTGTAATTGGGGTAGAATACAGACGAGGCTCGGTTTTCCCCGGGATTCCTGCAGCATTCCCTCGGTGGTTCGTGAATTTAAGACTGTTTTGCTCAACTTTGTCTTCGACTTTTCGATAACGCTCAAAACCGACCATGCCGACACCTGAACAACAACGAATCATGCTGTTCATGCACGCATTGCATGGTGGAGGCTCGGAGCGACAGATGA
This sequence comes from Planctomycetota bacterium, assembly GCA_016872635.1. Classification (GTDB taxonomy): domain Bacteria; phylum Planctomycetota; class Planctomycetia; order Pirellulales; family Pirellulaceae; genus JBKCUI01. The sequence continues at coordinate 1,826 of VGZN01000118.1, forward strand.
GCTACTTGGCAAACGAGCTAGCCAAAACCTACCCTACTACGTTGGTGACCCTCGCGTATCCTCAAACCAACGACTACCCGATCGATTCGAGAGTCCAGAGGATCGGATTAGGATTGACCAGTCAACACGGTGGGTGGATTCGTGGCTTGTTCGCCAATCGAAGACGCATCGTGGCCTTAAGACGCGTTTGCCAGCGCATCGATCCTGCTGTTTGCATCAGTTTTTGCGATACCAATAACGTGTTGGCTGGGATGGCCTGGGGCAAGACGAAACCGTTGATCGTGTGTGAACGAAGCGACCCTCGACGCCAAAAACTGAATCGTGCCTGGGAGTTTCTCCGCGATCGAGCTTATCCGAGAGCTGCTGGAATTGTCAGTCAAACAAATGGTGTTACCAACTATTTTCGTGCCCGCTTTGCACATCGCCTTTCGGGAGTTCGTTTGGAAACTATTCCGTCGGCGATTGTTCCACCCGAATCGCTTGTAAAACCGGCGATTGGGTTGAAGGATTCCTATTGGGACAACGCGATTGAGCAGCGTCGAGTGTCCGAGAGGAAACGGCTGTTAGTCGTCGGGCGATTGTCCCCAGAGAAAAGGATCGATCGAGCGATCGATGCTTGGGGACAGATCGCTCGCAGGCATCCCGAATGGGTTTTGCGCATCGTAGGGGATGGTTCCATGCGCGATGAACTAATGGAACTGGCTAAGAATCGCGAGGTTGATTCACGAACCGAGTTCGCTCTTTGGAGCAATGATGTTTGGAGCGAATACCAAGCCGCCCACGCGTATTGCTTGCCGAGTGACTACGAAGGTTTTCCTCAGTCCCTGATCGAAGCGATGCATTGCAAGTTACCAACGGTGGTTTGGGAGTGCGGAGAGGCCGTTCAGGAGCTGATGGGGCGCGACGGAACCTGTGGGGTGGTGGTTCATGACACGGATTCGCTAGCGAATGCTTTCGAGTTGATATTTAACGATGCATCGTTGCGCGAACGCATGGGGCGGGAGTCGGGTGCGGTCGCATCGCGTTATCAATGGAGTGCCATTGCACCTCGATGGTTGGAGCTGATTCGCGATGTTGGTCGGCTTTGTTCGCCGGCGTGACAAAGTACGCATCGGTTGATCTACCGTGTGGTTATGTTGCCACGTTTACCCTGGAATCAGGGCAATCCGAGAATCGCTCGCGTCTCGGGGGCGTTCGGAAGGTAGGCCCCAATACTTTGAAGCAGCGGATCGATCGTTCGCGATTGGATCGAGTGTGGTGGATTCCAGTTCCACCATTGATAACCGAGATGCTCTGTGCATTGGATCTCCCCCTCGTATTGAAGAAATCCTAAATAGATTGTCAATTCTTTGAGGGATTGGGTCCCGGGCGAACTGCGCCCTGCCACCCAATACCGATGGCTAAAGGCAAAGCAAGGATCGGTCCACAGTTGATTGGGATCGAGGCCGGTTTCCTCTACAAACTCTCGCAGGGCTGCTTGTTGTTTGGTTTCACCTGGATCCAAATGTCCTTTGGGGAGATCCCATCGTTCAGCATGCTTCATCAAGAGGAATTGCAAGGTACCACGCCGGCGGAAAACCAGATAACCACTCGAGAATATAGTTGGCTCATCGCCTGATCGCGATGGATCTGCGCTAGAGTTGATTTCCCTGGATAGAAAAGGGTTTTGCGGTTCCATCGGGCTCGTTTGATCCGGAAGGGGCAAGGTTTGCGGAGAGTTGTTCAACATCGAACAAGTAAAGAATAGGGATGTTTCATCAAAAAAACATAGGAACCGACCAAATTACCATCGAGTGCGAATCATGCAATCGGCGGACCAAGGGAGGTCGATTGACAATTCCGTCACCTTCGATAGGCTTGCCACCAAGCTAAAATCCAGCAACCGAGGAGACAGGTTTAACGCATGAAAATCTATACAAAAACGGGTGATGCTGGAACGACAGGCCTTTTTGGTGGGCCCCGGGTGTCTAAGGATGATGCCCGGATATGCGCCTATGGTTCGATCGATGAGCTGAATGCATTTATCGGAACAGCCCGGAGCACTGGTCTCTCTGACTTGCTCGATAGCATGCTGAGCAAAGTGCAGTACCAGCTCTTTGCCATTGGTGCAGAGTTGGCAACCCCGGAGCCTCAGGAGCACAATTTGAAGTGGGATGGGCAGCCTCATGTGGAGCAGTTGGAGGCTTGGATCGACGAGATGGAAGGTACGCTGACGCCGCTTCGAAATTTTATTTTGCCCGGTGGCAGTCCCCACGCGGCCCACTTGCATTTGGCGAGAACCGTCTGTCGACGGGTAGAGCGGGAGATTGTTCGATTGGGGCATGATCGCCGAGTGAGCGATGTCTCGCACATCGTGATCTATCTGAACCGACTTAGTGATATGCTGTTTGTGATGGCGAGGTATGCCAATCATGTCCAAGGGGTGGCGGATGTTCCTTGGGTTCCGCAGCGTACCAAGTAGCATTGGGTTCTCTGCGAAATGGCTTGCCGACTAAAATAGTGTGCTGAGTATTTGAGGAGACGGCTATGCCCGCCGCATCGCGGATCGTCAAGCTGGCGCTGGTCCAGATGACGACAACAGAGGATATTTTTGCCAACATCGAAAAAGGGATGAAGCTGGTTCGCACTGCGGCGTCACGCGCGGCGAATATTGTTTGTCTTCAGGAATTGTTCAATGCGCCCTACCCGTGTCAGAGCGAGGACCATGCGAGGTTTGCGTGGGCGGAGAGCATCCCCGGGCCAACCAGTCGAGCGATGAGCGCAGTTGCGAAAGAATGCGGAGTCGTTGTCACTGGCTCTGTTTTTGAGCGTCGTTCTCAAGGGTTGTATCACAACACGGCATTGGTATTTGACACAGATGGTTCCCAAGTCGGTTTCTATCGAAAGATGCACATTCCCGACGATCCCCATTACTACGAAAAGTTTTACTTCACGCCTGGGGATACCGGCTTTACCGTGGCAAAGACCAAATTCGGTACCATCGGAGTCGGGGTATGTTGGGATCAATGGTATCCGGAAGCGGCTCGGCTGTTTTCCCTTCGGGGAGCTGAAATCTTGTTGTACCCAACTGCGATCGGATGGCTGGCTCAGGATAAGCCGGTCTACGGCAAGAGCCAGCATGAGGCATGGGAAACGATGATGCGATCGCATGCCATTGCCAACGGAGTGTACGTTGCGGCTGCAAACCGAGTTGGGCTTGAGGATTCCATCGAGTTCTGGGGAGCTTCGTTCGCTTTTGATCCTGCTGGAAACTTGATGCATCGAGCAAGCCATCAGCAGGAAGAGTTGGTTCTCGTCGACTGCGATTTAAACTTCATCGACACACAACGGACCTACTGGCCATTCCTGCGAGATCGACGGATTGACGCTTATTCAGACCTTACGAAGCGGTGGATAGATTCATGAGCAGTAACCTCGATGCATCGACCACCCGATCTGAATCGGCGATTAAAGCGATTGACGAAGGGTATCGCTGGGTCGCGGAGTGGGAACGCCATGAAGCAACGTGGATTTCATGGCCTCACAACGAGGGGACATGGCCAGGTCGTTTTTCGACGATTTCCCCGGTGACCGAGAAGATGATTCGAGCCATTGCCGAAGTCGAATATGTGCACGTGCTCGGTGGTCCCCCAGATTCGCATGCGAAAGCCTCCGCAGCGCTCGAAGGGGTTCCCAATGTTACGGTCCATGACATCCAGACCAACGATTGCTGGATTCGAGATTATGGACCTACATTTTTGATCGGCCACGATCCGAAGCAAGAAGGCAAGAAGAGGCTCGGTGCCGTTCGCTGGACTTTCAATGCATGGGGGGGCAAATACCATCCCCATGACAAAGATGCGTCTGCGTCTCGTAAGATATGCGATGGCGTCGATGAACATGGCGTTTGGCGAGACCATCCCGAACGACCCATGAGATCGTTTCCGTCGGCGATGGTTTGCGAAGGTGGTGGCCTGGAGACCGATGGCGAAGGAACCTTGCTCACCACCAGCAGCTGCTTGATGGCATCGACTCGCAATTTTCGTTGGACTCGCAACCAGGTGGAAGATGAGCTCAAAAGCATGCTCGGAGTTACGAAGGTGTTATGGGTCGACGGAGGAGAATTAGCGGGAGACGATACCGATAGCCATATTGACCAGCTGGTTCGATTTATTCGACCGGGGCTCGTCGTTGCGGCCGTATCCTTCACCACCGATGACAGCAACTCGAAACCCCTAGAAAGGCAGAGGAAGGCATTGGAGCAGATGACCGATGCCCACGATCGATCTTTCCAAATTGTACCGTTGGTGACGCCACCTCCGAGGATGATCCAGGGAAAAAGGGTTCCGGAGAGCTATTGCAATTTTTATCTTGCGAATGGAATCGTCATCGTGCCGACCTTCGGTTATCGTGAGACTGATGATCGAGCTGCGGGACAGTTACAGGAATTGTTTCCAGATCGAGATATAGTACGCATCGACGCGTCTGACTTTATATGGGGACTCGGAGCGTTCCATTGCGCCACCCAGCAGCAACCTGCGGTCTGACGATATGCCACTGACGACAGTACCTGGGAAGAATTGAAATGCGAATTGCACCAATCTGTTTTTGGCTAATCCTGCTGACGATTAGGTGCGCTGGGGACTCGGTGGGACAGCTCCAAGCAAGTGACTGGACGACCAGTCGTGGTGATGCCGCCTCCACCGGTTTTGCTCCAGGTGCTCTCCCGAAAGAGCCTGAATTGCTTTGGGAGTTCTCTCTCGAAAAGTCGGGCTATGAAGGCTCGCCAGTCATCGCCGCGGGTAAGGTCTATGCGGGTGATGTCGAAGGGAATGTGGTTTGCCTTGAGTTGGCGACCGGGAATGAAGTCTGGAAAACCAAATTCAATAATGGCTTTGTGGCATCTCCTGCACATAAAAATGGCCTTGTTGTTCTCGGTGATTTCGATGGACGAGTGGTTTGTTTGAACGCTGATGACGGGAAAGTGCTATGGGAAGCGGACATTAGGCAAGCCATGGCGGCCGGCGCGAACTTCGTCGAGGATATGGTTCTCATCACCAGTGAAGGTGGCGAATTGTTCGCCTATCGATTGGAGACTGGCGAGCTTCTATGGGAGTTCTCGACGGGAGATCAGCTACGCTCCGCGCCAACGGTATGGAAACACTACGCCCTCTTGGGTGGATGTGATGGACGGCTTCACAAAATCGATTTGAAGCTTGGGAAAGCAGAAGGTGACGGATTGATACTTGAAGGACCCAGCGGATCGACACCAGCAATCTTAGGGGATATCGCCGTCGTGCCGACGCAATCAGGACAGGTTCTCGCGTTTGACTTGGTAAAGGGAGAGAAGCTCTGGACTTTTGAGGACGCTGAGCGTGCCCAAGAGATTCGTTCTTCTCCGGCCATTGTCCCTCCGTTGGGGACTTCGTCGCGATTGGAGCAGACAAGCGAGTCGGGAGACTCTAAAACTGGCGATACGATCGCAGTCGTTACTACTCGCAATCGACGCGTCTTGGGATTGGGAACACAGAACGGAAAAATGGTTTGGGAAGCGGTTGTTCGTAAAAGGTGTGATGCATCACCAGTGATTTGCGATGGCCGCGTCTGGGTTGGTAGCCTCGATGGGAATATGTATGCGTTCGATGCTCAGACGGGTGAGCAGCGATGGAGTTACCAATTGACCGGTCAGTTGATTGCGTCCCCCTCGATTTCAGAGGGGAAACTGTTGGTAGCGACAGACAAAGGGACGATCGCCTGTTTCGGATCCAAATAACCGGCGAATAGCTCGCATCGAGTTTGCGGCGCAGAACAGGCGTGGAACGCCCCTTTCGGTTACAATGGCAGTGGTTCCGATACCTCTCGTACCTCGTCCGTCGATGTCCCAATGACCAGCTCCGTAGAGTCAGCCAATACCTCGATATCAAATGATTCATCTGCGACCGATGCGATTTTGTCGCCAGAGATGATGGCCAAGCTTGAGCGGATGGAGTTGGTCAGTCGAAAGATCTTCCGTGGTCGAATGAAGGGTGAGCGACGGAGCAAACGCAAAGGGCAGAGTGTCGAATTTGCGGACTTTCGAAACTACGTCGCTGGAGACGATCTGCGTTTTATCGATTGGAACCTTTTCGCCCGTATGGATCGGCTCTACTTGAAGCTCTTTCTCGAAGAGGAAGACCTTCACTTCTATACCTTGATCGATGATTCCATGTCGATGGATTTCGGAGAGCCGAGCAAGTTCCGAGTTGCAAAGCAGATCGCGGCAAGTTTGGCGTATATCGGTCTATGCCGAGGAGATCGTGTTTCGATATCGACCTTTACGAGTTCCGCGTCTCCGATCGTGGTTCGTGGCCGTTCGAGCGCCCACCGCATGCTCGGATTTCTTCAAAATGCTCCATGCTCAGAGACTTCACCGACCATGGAGGAATCGGTTCGGCGATTCTGTTTGAAGAACACGGGCAAAGGGATTGTGGTCATGATCACCGATCTCATGAGCAAGACGGGCTACGAAACGGCACTCAAGATGCTAGTAGCACGAGAGATGGATATCTACCTCATTCATATTTTGAGTCCGGAAGAGCTGAAGCCAACCCTTACCGGGGATTTGAAGCTACTGGACTGCGAGGACCTGGACATGCGAGAAGTCTCGGTCTCAGCGACGCTCCTCGAACGCTATGAGCAGACGCTGAATGGGTTTATCGAGCAAGCTCGATCGTTTTGTAACCGCCGCTCAATAACGTATGTTTCGGTCCGAAGCGACCAAGACATCGATCCGTTGCTGAATGAATACCTTCGCGCTCGCGGACTGGTGCGATGAGGGGGTGCAAACCATGAGTTGGATCAACATGTTAACGCCGATGCAGTGGTTGCTGCTAGCGGCGATTCCTCCCGCGATTCTGAGTTTGTACTTTTTGAAGCTAAAGCGGCGAGAGTCGCTAGTACCGAGCACGCTTTTGTGGAAAAAAGCCATCGAGGATCTGCATGTAAACAGCATCTGGCAGCGGCTTCGTAAAAACTTGCTGCTGTATTTACAGTTGCTCTTCCTAGCGCTCTTGATACTCGCGTGTTTACGACCAGGGTGGAGTGGACTCAATCGGATTGGTGAGCGACGAATTTACGTGATCGATAATTCGGCGAGCATGCAAGCTACTGATGTGCAGCCTTCGCGTTTGGAAGTGGCAAAGAGCAAAGCAAAAGCACTGATCTCGGATGCATCGAGCAACGACGTCGCGATGGTGATCGCCTTTTCAGATCGCGCTGATGTTCGTCAAGGATTCACCAGCGACCGAAGACGATTGCTCGACGCCGTTGATTCCATACAGCCGACATCGCGTACTACCGATGCCAACGAGGCGCTGCGAGCGGCATCCGGTCTAGCTAATCCGGGGCGAACAAGTTTCGAGGAAAACAAAGACATTCAAGTCGCTGAAGCCGTTCCGGCGACGGTGTACATGCTGACCGATGGGGCGATAGGGAAATTGGCGGAAGACGATCTCGGTCAACTCAAAATCGAATATATCCCGATCGGCAAACCTGGGACAGAAAATCTGGGGATCGTTGGATTTGCCATCGAACGCGATGATTCCCAGAAGGAAAACATCGAAACATTTTCGAGAATCATCAACCGCGGTAGCGAGCACGTCGACTGTACTGCTTCGTTGTATTTGGACAACAATTTGGTCGATGCCAGTTCCGTATCGATCGATGCAGGACAAGAAGTCGGTTTGCGATTCGAGTTATCGGGAGTCGATACAGGACAATTGCGATTGGAATTGGACCATCAAGATGCCCTCATGGTTGATAACGTAGCTTATGCAGCGATACGCCCAAACCGTCAAGTTAGTGTATTGCTGGTGACTGCTGGTAACACGGCTCTCGAGAAAGCGTTGCAGACGGGCAAACTGCAACAGCTAGCTTCATTGAAGATAGAAAACGTCGGGTTTCTCGACAGTCCTGAGTATGAAGCTGCCAGTGGTGACGCCCAATTCGACTTGATCATTTTTGATGCATGCGCACCTAAGAAAATGCCGGCGGGTAACACGCTTTTCCTGGGGGGGGTGCCGCCTGAGGACATCCAAGGGGATTCGCGATGGGAATTCGGAGAACTTACGGGACCAGCACTGATCCTCGACGTCAATCGAACAAATCCCGTCACCGAGTATCTTGAGATGGCGTCGGTTAGTATTGTGGAGATGCGAACGGTCAAGCCACCTGCAACTGGAACTGTCCTGATGACATCAGATGTAGGGCCGGTGTTTGCGGTTGCCCCACGGGGACCGTACCAAGATGCGATTCTCGGATTTGAATTGGTTCGACCAACGGCGCAAGGTGTCGAAATCAATTCCGATTGGGGGATCAGAAGATCCTTCCCGGTTTTTATCTACGCTGCCATCGAGCATTTGGGTGGTGGCATTACGGCGGCATCCGCACCGAGTGTATTGCCTGGAGGTGCCATCCATTTGACCCTATCGAGTCGATCGAACCGATATGACATTGTCGATCCCAAGGGAAAGAAGGTTTCGATCGATCGAGGGGTGGATGGTCGATTCATCTATACCCAAACCGATGTGCCCGGAGTCTATGAAGTTCATTCTGAGGGACTTGGACAAGCCGTCGAACGATTCTGCTCGAATCTCTTTTCCGCCAGCGAAAGCGATCTTGGCATCCGAGATACGATCGATACCGGAGCTGATAAAATCGCCGCTACGGGGGCAACCATTCGCGCACGCCAAGAAACATGGAGATGGTTGTTGGTGATTGGTTTGGGGCTTTTGATGCTCGAATGGATAATTTTCAACAAGCGTATTTTTGTCTGACCCATGCACCCATCACGCATGCCGATTGAGGTGCTAGAAAAAGAATGCCGATGGGCGTTCACAAGGGCGAGTGGTCCCGGTGGCCAGCATCGAAATAAGGTGGAGACAGCGGTGACTGTCGAACATATACCGACCGGCGTGCACGGCATGGCCAGCGAAAAGCGATCTCAATCTGAAAACAGATTGGTTGCGATGCATCGACTGCGATGTGCTCTCGCGGTTGCAGTACGTCACGACGATCTACTTCCCAATGAACTACGTCAAACCGGTCCAATGTCAGGTGATACCGGTAGGATTCCCAGTGAAGAATGGACTTCCTACACCAAGGCTGGGAGGATTCGTGTTTCCGAGGCAAATCAACATTTCCCCGCAATCCTGTCGGAAGCCCTCGATGCGCTGAGCGAAGTCGACTGGGAGGTTTCGAGGGCGTCCGTCCGACTCAAGGTTACCGCCACGCAATTAGTCAAACTGCTCGGCATGTATGCCCCGGCGCTCGAGGAGCTAAACAGAAATCTCGTCGCCCGAGGGCGGGCGCCTCGATCTATCAAGCGATGATTGGCTTACGCCAATCGGCTCAATCGTCTTGTGAGCCATTCCAAACTGAGAGCTCCGGCGATCAGGGCCATCAAAAGAGTCATCAACCGTTGTTGGAATTCGCGGTCGGGTGCACCAGGAAGGAAGTTGGTTTGATCGCGAGGTTTGATCGATCTAGCCAAGGAAGTTGTCGTATCGGT
>VGZN01000119.1 GCA_016872635.1 Planctomycetota bacterium
CTTCCTTTTCCCGCTTGTGAACCGCAGCAACAACGCCTGTTTCGGGTTGTACCACGAAGCTCAAATACGAGTTCGAAAGCGGCACGGACTTCACCTCTGCATATAAATTCGATGCATGGATTGCTGCCATGGAAGAAAGCCATACGAGCAATCTCGAAAATCGACTGCAAGAGAGGAATATTGACCTGCACTCTATCCAGCTAAACATCAACGATTTGCCCCCGCGCGAAGGATTTTCAGTTCAGACTCCAGTCGCTCAAGCTTTGACTGAAGCGCTTTCAACTTGATAGGGGGCGCACTCACCCCGGGCTTCTTGATTGCGTTATCTTTTTTACTCACAAGGATCGGGTCGCTAAAAATCCTTTGCAATTCCTCTTCGACAACTGGCACTGGAATACTGTCATACAATGCATACTGCAAAACCACTTCGGTTCCCTCCGAGTCGGCAGCAATCAACTTGATAGGGATGTTTACAAGTACTTGATGCCTGCCAACAGAGAGCAAGGTACGCACCAAAGACTCTCGGCCATACAATCCCTCGACGAACTCTTCGAGGGTTTTTCCATCAGCGGCGCTCTTTCGAGCTACTTGAAAAAGTGCGAAGAGCCCTTGATCCCGTGCCCTCGCGTTCTCGATCCGTAAGTCTCCTGTCGTGGGTTCGACGGCGGAGAACGGGTAATCGGTGATTAACTCGAAACTGTAGGGCGGAACACCTCCAGCGACTGTGTGGGTCAGTATTGTCTGTGCCTGCAGTGCGTTCAAGAGCAACGAGGATTGTGTTTGATCCCAAGTCATCGGGGAAACCTTGACAGGATAGAGCGGGTTGCGGGTGTAGGCGACTACCGATCCAGTTCCAAAAGCAATCCCACCGATCGCATTTGCATGCAGGTGTACGGATGATGCTTCCATCTTGAATGGAAAACGCGATTCTCGATACCGAAAAAGCTTCCTTGCATCGACTGGACTCGTTGGGAAATCCAAGGAAACATCGACTAGAGGCGGATCGGAAAACGGAACTATTTCGGAGTACGCAACTACCGGTGCATACCCATTCAATGGTGAGACAGGACCGAATTGAAAAATGTTTCCAGCGTCGATACTTGAGATTCGGACCCCGGAATTAGTACTGCTTGGAAGCCGCTCCTGATCCACTCGAACTGACTCAGCTACTCGTTGTTGTAAGATGGGAATACCTTCATTGGATCGACTTGAGACTACTTGCAGTCGGTCATTAAGCCTGAGCGCCCCTTGGTTGGTACTAATCCCGACCGATTCAATCTTGGATTTCAACAAGGGTACGGGACTGGCCAGACGATTGAAACTCGGGGTATCGAAAATCACGACATCATCACCGATGATGTCATCTGACTCCGATTGCAGCACGAGCGATTGGTTTCGGGACACCATCTGCCGAGCCTGAAACGGCAAAGGAAAAACTCGAACCTTTGATAAATCCTTCTCAGTGTACACTTCAAGTTTTTTCAACTTTGGATAGATAACTGCTAACTCGCCATCCACCCAACATACTTGCTTCGGCTGCAATCCCAATTCAACTTCATTTCGTTGCTGCGGGTTTTTCAAATCGATGATAGCCAGCTTTGTCGAATGCTGCGTCAAATCAATCCCACTATCTCTCACCTGAGGTTCGCGATACCAAACCGCGATCTTATGCTTGTTGGGATGTACAGCGATTCCTTGGATCGGCAATGGAACCTGCACTACCACGAATTGATTAGCAGAGGAAACCACTTCGGACCGAGAGCCGGATTGGGCAAAAATCGTACGACTAGTGCCAAGGGCAAACGGAATTATGACGAAGCATGCGAGCATCAAATAGAGACTCGTCCAACGGCTCGAGAACCGACTAGATCGAATTAACAAACTCATTGAGATTAGCTGTCGATGAATCTGCATACTACTTCGCTGTCGGACTATTTTTCGAGTCCAACTTCAGGGAGGAGATCTCTTTTTCGAGCGCACTAATGCGATGGTTGAGTCGAGTCAATTCGTCCGAAGTGTACGGATGATCGATGCTTTCTAGGGGTACAGTCGCAATCACGAAATAGCGAATGGGAATCTTCGTATTCGCAGCGTCCCAGACGGAAATATCGATAGGTACGGCAATCGGCAGATCCACGATTCGAGCCAGCCCAAGCCTCTGTTTCAATGTTTCGGCATCGCCAACCACCTTGCCGATAATGTCTTGTGGCGTAATCCCTGGCTTGTCATCCACAGCCTTTAGCTTCTTCGCGAAATCGACAGCACACTGATTCGTTAACGCCTCATTGTCCACCGTAATGTCACCGCTATCTTCGGACAATGTGATCCCTCCGACATCATGATTCAATTTGAACCGATAGGGCAACACCCCTCCTCGAACAGAGTGTCGGAGGCGTGTGGTGCCGACGCTATCGAGCACCAAAGTAGATTGCCGAAAATCCCATGCTAATGGTTCCTGCCGATCCAATCTTTCAAAGCGTGTACAAAGCAACTCGTTATCCAAGGCTATTACCAAGTCACCAACATCATTGATCACCATAAGTGGAATCGGTCGCGATGCATTTCCCAGGCGTTCACCCTTCAACAGAAGCTGACGGTGACGAGACGATGATTCAGGCGCGATCGTGTCCAGAAACAACTCGAACTGGAATCCTTTTTTGCTGGTTTGGGAATCCTTGAACCAACGAATCGGTGCTCGAAGTTCCACAAGTCCCGCGTTTCCAGGCAAAACGATGGGCATGTGGTACAGATGACCATCCACAGCGTCGATGTCATAATTCTCGCTTCGCAATCGTCCCCGTCGATCGTTTAATGGTAGCGATTTATACTCATTCAAGACTTCATTGGCTAACGAACGAAAACTGGGCTTCGACAAAGAAATCGTTGTCGGTTGCGCCAGGATCAACTTGCAATCGAGTTTGTCATCGTACAAACACGGATCGATATAATTGCCAGATGGAGTCAAAACTCGTCGCTTCGTTGCCATCAAGGACTGACGACTATTCCGCTGCATACGAATGAGTCGTCGTTGCGTCAGTGAATAGACTTCGACACCTTGCGACGACTGAACTACCACGATATCTCCGGACACTTTCATATCCAAAGGTTGACTTTCTAATGAAAACGATTGCGCCATAGAAAGGTCGGAGCGATTAACCACCGTCACTTTTTTCTGATCGCTGCAAAACACAATCCAATTTGATTGAATCGCAATCAATTGAGGTGGATAGCTCAACGGGAGGTTACTCGAGATTTCGCTAGTCGACACGTTCACAACGCGATAAAACAAAGCTGCAGGCCTGCCTCCATTCCCAACGGCTTCCAACTCGGAACCCCAAACCACGACACAGCTCGAATCCGGTGCAATTGCGATGCCTTGCACGCCGAAAGGAATCGTAAACTGCTGCAGGTGTTGCAATGGATCTTGAGCACACAAACCCACAGGCAAAAGCAAACTCATTGGTAGCGATAGAAGAAGACATCCGCACCACATACGGAACGGTACTCTCGCGGGAAGATTAGTTTTGCGTCGGGGTTCGCCCACGATAGACTCGCTCAAACAAACCATTTGCATGCAACTCGGATACGGGAAATCAATACTTCCTCAAGATCAGAATCAATCTACCGCCACAAAGCTGCCTCCATGAAGCAGCCGTTTCCATGGATTGTAACGTTTTGAGATCCCACCGCTTGCTTATTCGACCTTTAGAAATCAAACAGATTACTTTTGCCTTCACCATCGTCGATTTTCGCTTTGATCAAACAATCGCCGTTTCGATATCCTACCCAGCTTTCCCCGCTTCACAACGACCAACCGGATTGACTCAGGAATCTATTGAAGTTGGACGATGAAGGTGCTATTGATGGGACTCTAACGCTCATTACGTTTGCACCGGGGTCGTATGCCTCCTTCAAGATTTCCCAACGGGTTTTGCATCCGAAACAAATCTACGCTTGTTCTCCATGTAGGTACTTGGCTTCTCGCGGCTTCACCGACTGCGCCTCTATTTAGCCAGCAATACTCAAATCCGCAACCCGGGCCGCTACCTCCTCCTTCGTACAACGCAGGTTGGGGAGAAACGAGTTCGCATCCAACGACGAACCGGCACATGAGTGCAGGAGAGCTTCCTGCTCTCCCACCCAATGCCCCGACGTCACCGTTGGTTGTCGGAAGCGGGATAACTGGCTCAGCCACAAATGCCGCTCCCGAGAATGGAATTGAGCAACCACTCTCAACATCAGAGTGGTTGTTGCTCATGGAACCCGAAACCTCCCCCTTAGATCAACCAGTTGATCCGAGTCTCGGCGGCAAGCCCGTCGCGTTAGAGGGTTTCGAACTCCCGAATCACATCGACATGAACGAATTGAAAACGATCGATGGTTCTGAAACTGGAAAGCCTCTTCTCTGGCAAAGAACGATTCCCAATCCGAGGTACACCATTTATCGCGATCGCGCATCGATCGCCGATTATATGCCAGGCGATGGAGAGCAATTCGGATGGATTGATTTCCAATCGACACCGTATCTTCCTCGAGGGCAAAGCTCTGGTCTCACGACAGCGATGGGTTTGCATCTCTTGTCCGGGCCGAACTCAGTCCCTCTTCCCCCAAGACTTTGGGACTTCATTCTCGGCTACCAAGCTCGAGATACCTTTGCGGATCGCTTCAGCTATGACATAGCGGCCAACGTTGGTGTCTATAGCGATTTCGAGGACAGCGTTCGCGACGGCGTGCGAGCCCTCGGGCATGCAGTAGGCATGCTGCATGTAAACGAGATATGGGACATCGTAAGCGGAGTTGATTACCTGAATCGCGACGACTGTAAAATCCTTCCCGTGATCGGTTACTCCTGGCACAATCCGAGTATTCCTCGCTGGCGTGTCGACATGGTCTTCCCCAGACCTCGTATCCAATATGTATTGGATGGCGGGCAACGCCTATACACCGCAGGGTTGCTAGGAGGTGGGACATGGGACATCGAGATGCCAGGCGACGTCAATGATGTGATCACGTACCGAGACTTAGAATGGTTATTTGGACATGAGCATATCACTACGGAAGGCAACATTTCCGCAATCGAGATGGGCTATGTCTTTGGGCGAAAACTCGAGTTTCGCAGCGGCCAACCCGATGTCGATTTCAACGATGCATTCGTCATCCGGTGGATCACCCGCCGGTAGCGGTATGCCCGATTCGCCCATCCATTTCAGGGAAGTGCCTCGACTCGAACCACAGGGTTTCCAAACGTACTACCTCCCCCGAGATCGGTCAGGCGTTCACTGGTGATATCGTTCAAACTTTTGTGGTCGGGAGCGAGTTTCGGCCACCACTGACCGACAGCGATCAAGACACCTGGTCGCGAATCCTCGCTCACTATCACCTTGCGCAAAACACTCCCGGTTTTGCTCGTGATTCGAATCCTTGACTGATTTGCGATCCCAAATCGCGCTGCGTCGCTCGGATGCAAAATGACATGAGGCTCACCGCCTGCTTGCTTGATGATGCTGGGTACATTCCCCATGGTCGTATTGACCACGACAGCACCTGGCGGAGAAATCAATCGAAGCGGATACACATCGTCCGGTTGCTCTTCGAATGTCAACTGGGCGGGTGCTGGACTAAAGCGAATTTTCCCATCTGAGAAATTGCTTCCCGTCGCATAGGGAAGAAACGGGGATGGAACTTGCAATTTGACCGAACGTTCACGCGTTAAACGCTCCGAGTCAATCCCTTGCAACCAGGGATTGGCCGAATCAAGCAATTCATCCAACAATCGTTTCGTATCCCAGTAGAGACAAGGATCCGTGAGTCCCAACTTTTCCGACAATCGCTCAAAAAACCATCGATTGCTTTTCGCCTCACCTCGAGGCTTGACCACTGGATCAGCGTACTGCAGGTAGTAATGCCCATACGATGTATACACGTCTGCGTGTTCCAGAAAAGTTGTTGCCGGCAATAAGTAGTCCGCATAATCCGCGGTATCGGTTTGGAAATGCTCCAAGACCACAGTAAACAAATCTTCCCGAGCAAGCCCTTGTCGGATCCTCGATGAATCGGGAGCTACCGCAGCAGGGTTGCTATTAAAGACGAACATCGCACGGATCGGATCTACTTTCCGTTCTAATTCCGAAGCCAAACAGTTCATGTTGACTTTACGTGCTGCCGGAGACGCGAGATGCACGCCGGTTATCCGATCCTTTTGGAGTTGGAACGCACCGCTCGTCGACATCGCAGCGCCTCCGCCTCGATTGCACCACGCTCCGAGCAATGCGGGCAGTAGCGTAATCGCTCGAAGTGCGTTCCCTCCACCTTCATTCCTAGTCATCCCGTATCCGACTTTGATAAAGCTAACCTCGGCGGACGCATAGTCATGCACCATGGCACGAAGACGGTCGAGCGGTACATCGCAATACTCCGCAGCACGGTCCAATGGCCAATCCAGACACGCACGGCGGTACTCCTCGAGTCCGTGCGCGTATGCGTCAAGATACGCAATATCATGCCAGCCTTGTCGCAGAATCTCACCGCCGATCGCCAAAGCCAGAGCTGCGTCCGTACCCACCCGAATCTGCCAATTTTCGTCCGCAAAGCGAGAGGTTTCATTCCGATACGGATCGATATGTAAAATTTTGGCGCCTTGTTTTCGAGCCTCTTTTAGGATAGGTGCAAGATGCGAATTGCTGCGAAGTGCGTTGATCCCCCAAAGAACAATGTACCGCGCGTGCACTACATCCTCAGGGTCCGTGGATAGTTTATTCGGCCCATAATTGGCCTCCCATGCGGCTCCACCCGTTGTCGCACAAATTGTTTGATCGAGTTCCAACGCACCGATCGCTCTGAAAAAAGCTTTTGGCGAGTCCCCTTGAATCACTCCCATGGTGCCGCCGTAATGGTACGGAAGCACCGACTGCGCCCCGTACCGATCGATGATCGCTTTCAACCTTTCGGCGATCTCATCGATTGCGATGTCCCACGACACCGGCTCCAAGCGACCGGTTCCCTTCGGACCGACGCGTCGCATCGGCACCAACAACCGATCGGATTGCTCCTGCCTCTCGGGGTAACGAGCCGTTTTGACACAAGCAAAACCGCGGGTGATCGGGTGGGCAGGATCTCCGTTAAGACCGACGACGCGATCGCCATCCACGGTAATGTGTAATGCGCACGCATCAGGACAATCGAGTGCACAAACCGAGGGTAATACTCTGAGCGATTGGGACACGGTTCGAATCCTTTGCCATAAGACCCACGAAGTGGAGTTCGTTGATATCATATTCCACTGGTAAACGATAAAGCTTGGTCGATGGATAAGCAATTGGAAACAACCGTCGAATCGCTTACCCAAGTAATTCCATTCGAAATTCCATACGAAATTCTAACCGAGGAAATAGATGCGTTTTTTTGAAAGAGTCGTGCTGGTCACCGGTGGAGCACGAGGGATTGGAGCCGGTTGCTGCCGCGTATTTGCGAAGGAAGGCGCGCACGTTGCGGTTGTCGATCGCGATGCTTCCGCCGCCGAGGAAATGGCCGGTTCTCTTGCTGGTATTCATACCGCTATCGTTGCAGACGTCTCAGTCGAAGATCAGATCCGAGACGCTATCGATAGGACCATTGCCAGGTTCGGGCGCATCGATTGTGTGATTAACAATGCAGGTGTTCACCCACCCGACACTCCGCTTGAAAAAATGGTTCCTGAAAAAGTGATGGATGTGCTCCGGATCAATTTCCTCAGCACCTACACGATGTGCTACTATGCCCTTCCCCATTTAAAGAAGACTCGCGGCACCATTGTGAACATCAGCAGCATGACCGCAGTGCTCGGGCAACGGAATTCAACCGCTTATGCAGCCAGCAAAGGTGCCCAGCTTTCTTTTACAAAGTCGCTGGCTCTCGAATGCGCCGATTTTGGTATCCGCGTTAACGCGATTCTTCCCAGCAACGTAGATACCCCGCTCATGCGTGACTGGGCTTCGAGTTTACCTGACCCCAAAGCCGCACTTTCTCGCATTGCTGCTCTCCAACCGATCGGCCGGATGGCAGACGTCGAAGAGATAGGACGTGTTTGCCTATTCCTAGCCACCGAGGACAGCAGCTTTATCACCGGCCAAGGACTCCACGTCGACGGCGGTGCGAGTTTAGATTACTAAACTCCACCAGCAAGCTCCGCGTTCCTCTCTGAATTGGATCGATCAAAGAGTCCTATGACGTCGCTCTGCGGAATGAACCCAACTGGCCCCTTTGATTACATCATCGTAGGAGCTGGTGTTGCCGGTTGTACGCTCGCCTCGCAAATTGTTTCCCGTCAATTGGGAACAGTGCTGCTGTTGGACGCCGGAAATCCAGTCCGTTCCTACCGTTTGCGTGTTCCAGCAGAATACCCAACCGCTTTCGGTACATCCTGGGACTGGTCGAACCGAACCGTTCCCCAAACCGCTCTGGGGATGCGTACCATCCCTTTGCCATCAGGGCGTGCTCTCGGTGGATCGTCAGCGATCAATGCGATGATCTACATCGAAGCATCTGCATCCGACTTCCAGGAATGGGAAAAATTCGCGGGCGATCTTTGGTCCGAACCGCACTGCCGTGCTGCCTTCCGCCAAGTTCGAAATTGGATCGGGTCACTGGCCCAATCTCAGCCGCCGCAAGTACTACCGTCGCTTCCGAAAATGCATTCCACCATGGACGAGGCGTTGCATCGGTTGCACAACCGAAACCAAACCGCGGAATCCTACCCTCACGGCTACGATCGTCCTCGCGCAGGTTTCGATGCATACCAGCGTCTGCAGCAGAACGGCCGCCGGATTTCCGCCTGGAACTTGCTCCAACGCGCTCTGAAAGCAACCGCTCCCAACGGTTTCCGGCATTTTTGCTGCTTGCATGCTGCGCATGTTCACTCGATTGTGTTCAACGGGGACCGCGCTACTGGAGTGCGTATCGCAATCCATGGTGAAAATCTCGAGATCCAAGCACACCGAGGGGTTATCCTCAGCGCGGGTGCCTTCGGCACGCCCCGGATCCTCTTCGGAAGCGGTATCGGCTCGCGCGAAACGCTTCGGGCCACCGATGCACCTCATCGGCTAGAGTCTTCCCGAGTCGGCCAAAACCTCCAAGATCATTTAGTGCTTCCACTGGTATGTCGGCTCCATAGAGGAACTAGTTTGTCCTACCCTCCCAGTCGTGAGGACCGAATAAACTACTCGAAGAGTCGAACGGGCCCTCGCGCTTCGAACCTCGCTGAGTTGGGTGGTTTCTTCAATAGTTCGACCGCAACCGCATCGATCCCATCCTCCACAGAACCATTCGATTTCCAATGGCACATCACACCAACGCACTACTTGGAATATCCCCACCTCGGTTCTAAAGCGCCGCATGTAAGTTTCGGCTTAACGCATATTGCCCCCAAGAGCTCAGGTTCCGTCACACCATTCCGCCCATCGGACAGTAACGATCATGAAATCGCATTGCAAATCGATCCGGCCTATCTCAACGAACCAGAAGATCTGTCAGCTTGGTTGAATGGAATCAAAAGAACACGAGAACTGCTTCAGGATCACGTTTGGAGCGATTTTATCGCCGAGGAATCGCTCCCAGGAGTTCGCCGCTCCGACGCGAAGACCTTGGAACTGTTCGTTCGTCGATTTGCGTCTACGATTTACCACTATGCGGGAACATGCTCGTTGGGAAAAAACGGCAGCGATGCCTTGGATGAACGATTTCGAGTCAGAGGCGTCGACGGACTGTGGGTTTGCGATGCGTCAGCCATGCCCACACTCGTGCGATGCAATCCCCAAGCCACCATTATGATGATGGCTTGGCGACTCGCTAGCTGGCTTTCGTAGCGACGACTCCTAGCTAATGAAACGTGGCTCACTTCACTTCCCCATCCACGCCTCGGATCGATCTACGCCTCGGATAATCCCTGGGCCCTCGGATCATGGGCGGCGAACAATCGATCGCCCCGGCGCTGGATGCCTTGTGCGATCGCCAATCCGTTAGCTTCTTTGAGCGAATGGCCCAACTGCTTTAGACCATCGACGGCTTCGCTAGAAATCGCTTCAGGAGTCCCTGCTCCGATCGACTTCTCGAACTGCAACTGGTCTGGCCGCCATTGATGATGAATGCGAGGTGCAGCGATAGCGGCATTGATTGTCTGCCCTAAATCAATCACTCGAAGTAGTACTTGCAACGTCGCATTGATGATTTTTGGCCCGCCAGCAGCACCACACGTCACCAGCGGTCGGTTCTCTTCGTCAAGCACAATCGTTGGGCTCATGCTCGATAACGGGCGTTTTCTCGCTTCGACAGCGTTTGCTTGAGATCCCACCAATCCAAATGCGTTGGGGGTCCCAGGAGCGATACTGAAATCATCCATCTCGTTGTTGAGCATCACCCCTGTCCCAGGCACGGTAACTTTGCTGCCCCAAGAAGTGTTGATAGTACAAGTCATCGCCACCCAATTCCCCTCTTGGTCTGCGGTCGTCAAATGCGTGGTGTGCTTGCCCGAGTCATTGGGCCCTTTTGTGGGATCCGTTCTATTTGCGGGTTCGGTCCCAAAGCGGGACACGTCCGCTCCAGGTGGTATTCCTCGTTCCGTCTGCAAATTGGCTGCTGTCGTCGAAAAGTCGTTCATGCGAGCTTTCAGATATTCCGGGTCGAGCAAGGACTCGGGGACGGGAACAAAATCGCTATCTCCAAGCCAAAACGCTCGATCCGCAAAGGCTCGTTTCATGGTTTCCGCCAGAAGGTGATAGTAAAGTGTAGGACTGTTCTCGTACCAATCTTTGAGCGGATATGCCTCAAGCATCGAGAGCATTTGCGCAATGTGATACCCCCCAGAACTCGGAGGAGGGAATCCTATCACCGACAAACCTCGATACTTTGTCGATACCGGCAAACGATCCACAGGTTGGTACTCGTGAAAATCATTCTCGGTCAGTATCCCTCCGAGGCTGGCCAGATACTCGCAACATGATTTCGCAAACGGGCCACGATAAAACCAATCGGGCCCATGCTTAGCAACCGCCTTCAGCGTGGATGCAAGATCCGTTTGGACGAGCAACTCACCTTCTTTCGGGGTGCTCCCATCCTGATTAATGTAGATTTCTTTGGAGGCCGAGAACTTGAGCAAATCATCCCGCTCGGATGCGAGGGTCCGCGCCGTGGATCTCGACACAGGCATTCCATTCTCTGCCGCCGCGATGGCCCATCCGAAAAGCTGGTCCCACTTTAGCCTTCCATGCTCCTCGTGCAGTCGATGCATAGCGGCCAGTTGACTAGGAACAGCACTTGCCAGTGGTCCGGTTTGGCTCAAGCTCGCGTCGGCGATTCCGTTGCGACCGAACATCTTC
>VGZN01000120.1 GCA_016872635.1 Planctomycetota bacterium
TCACCACCATGACCCCTCCACCGCATGCTTACACCATCGCTGGTGGGAAATTGACATCAGTTACCTAGAGATTAAGCTGCTAGAACGCCTGGGGTTAGCCAGCGAAATCATCCCTCCGAGACATTTGCGGCACAAGCACGCGAGCCCAGCCACGCAGCATTAGAAATCACGTCTCCCGTCCTACTTGTGGCGACTTTCCTTCCAGAGAAAACCATGACTTCAGCTCGTATCGACGCATATCTAGCAGGCAGCGCAGAACTTCTGAAATCGATCTGGGGATTAACCCATGATCAACTCCATGCCAAACCCGCAGACGGATCGTGGACCATCCATCAAATCGTTATTCATATGCTAGATAGCGACCTCATCGGCACGGACCGAATGAAGCGGATTGCGTGCATGGACAAGCCTTTGATTGCGGCCTACGACGAGAACGCGATGGTTCAGCTTCCTGGCACGTCGGAATTGAATGCGTTCGCAGCCTGTGACCTGTTCCAAAAAAATCGATACATGACCGCGACAATCCTTCGGCACCTTCCTACAACGGCCTGGGATCGGTTCGGCATCCACACCGAAAGCGGCAAAGTCACCCTTGGGGAACTCTTAGTCAAATACACTCAGCACCTGGACCATCACCTCAAATTTATCGCGGCAAAACGAGCCCGCCTCGAAGGCGCAGCCTCCGTCGAACCAGCTAGCAACGCGGGTTGATCTTACCCACATCTCTTCCGCGAACACCCGTAACGATTAGAACGCCGACGTTCTACTGCACTGCCAAATATCGCTCTCCGTAGTTACCGGAGTCAAGGCGACTGATTTGGATGTCACCTAGCACTGCATCAACCGAGTCCGGGAAAATGAAAAAGCCCGCCAAGTTTGGCGGGCCTTCTTTGTTTGGATCTTGGAAATGAACTACAAGAAATCCGTTCTTTAGAATCGCGAATTAACGTTTCGAGAACTGGGTTCCGCGGCGTGCACCACGCAGACCGTACTTCTTGCGTTCCTTCATACGCGAATCGCGGGTAAGGAACCCGTCGTCGCGGAGAGGTGGGAAGTGTTCTTCACTGAGGCTTACCAAGGCCCGGGCAACACCCATGCGGATCGCTCCAGCTTGGCTCATCGGACCGCCACCGGCAACTCGTACCAGCACGTCAACCTTGTCCCGTTGCCCGACGTGATCGAGGGCCTGAACAACCAATCGTCGTTCCGCGTCGGTCACGAAGTACTCTTCAAACTCACGATCGTTAACCGTGATCTTTCCAGCACCTGGACGGATTCTCACCCGTGCGACGCTGGTTTTACGACGCCCCGTTCCGAGGCTGTCACCGTTGACTTTGTCTTTCTTCGTGAACATCAGTTTGGGTCTCGATATCAGATTCGATGGATTGGTTTAGCTAGCTTGATTTCCGAATGGTGCCGGAATCGGGCTTTGTGCTTGATGAGGATGTTCGCTTCCTGCGTAAACCTTCAACTTGCCCAACATGTGACGAGCAAGAGTATTCTTCTTTGGCAACATCCGCTTGACAGCGAGGAGGACCAAATCGGTAGGCTTGCGTTCCAACCGCTCGCCGTAGCTTTCGATCTTTTGACGATGGTACCCGTTATACCAAGTGTAGTGGCGGTGTTCGAGTTTTCGCCCCGACATCTTCACCTTTTCAGCGTTGATGACGATGACATATTCACCGGTATCGACATGCGGGGTGTATTGGGGACGGTGTTTTCCCATCAATACCATAGCTATTTCGCTAGCCAACCGACCCAATGTACAATCGGTCGCATCGACGACGTACCACTTTTGTTCGACCTGACCCGGCTTGGCAACCGTTGTTTTTTGCTGAGCAACCATGACAATTCCTAACCTTTTTTCCAGCAAAACGCTGCGAGCAAATGCTCATCAAGCAATAAAATCCAGCGATTCGCAGTGCACCTAGACAGGGTGATTTCGATGCCAGAGGGGGCGAAAGTATAGCCCTGATGGTTAAATACAACAAGTGGTTTTTCGGTTACCCACTGGGATCGGGTCGGAGGTTTTTCCCCGGGTATCCAGGAAAAACCGTTCGGAAATGAGTTCGTTGGGGCCCGCCAGCCGAAAATCCCTGCTCCAGACTATCGGTTTGAATCGGTTGCCGGTACCGAGTTTGACGAATCGACAGTATAACGGAAATCCGATAAGGATCCTTGAACAGCAACTACTTTGTCATTTGAATGCGAGCAAAATGTCCATCGCCTTCCAGCCAACCGCAAACGGCCGATCCGACGCCAAGGGGAACCTCGTGCTAGATGTCTCCCGACTTCATGCTCCCTACACTCCGCCAACGAACTCGATGGTGGATATCCTCAGGTTTTGGGCGAACACATGCCCGAATAAGGTCGCCTTCTACTTGTCGGATGGCGAGAGTGATGACCAGACATCGATGACCTATGCGGAATTGGATCATGCGGCCCGAGCGACGGCCGTCCGAATCCTCGAAAAGCATCCCGCCGGCTCCCGTTGCTTGCTCCTCTACCCCCCGGGAAGTATCGATTTCGTCGTCGGCTTTTTCGGATGCCTGTACGCGGGCTGTGTGGCTGTGCCGGCTTATCCACCTCGCCGGAACCGCAAAGGGGCTCGGATCCAAGGGATCGCGGAGGATTGTCAAGCGGCCGTTGCGCTGTCGACCTTCGATTCCGTGGAGCAGATTCTCAAGGATGAGAATATGCGGAGCGAGACCGGCAGCCTGGACTTGGTCGGCACCGATGCCATCGACCGATCGATTGCAATCCAGTTCCACGAAACGCCAACGATCGACTCGAGCTTGGCCGTTCTCCAATACACATCGGGATCAACGGGGGAGCCGAAAGGGGTCATGCTGACCCATGCGAACTTGATTCGCAACTGCGAAATCATCTCGGTCTTGTTTGGCGAAAGCCGTGAAGCGATCGGCGTTAGTTGGCTTCCCACGTACCACGACATGGGCTTGATCGGTGGGATTCTGTCTCCGCTGTTTTTCGGCGCGTCGATGGTCCTGATGAGTCCGATGACATTTCTGCAACGACCCGTCCGTTGGCTTCGTACCATTTCCAAATACAAAGCCAGCACCAGCGGTGGACCGAACTTCGCCTACCAGCTCTGCGTCGACAAAGTAACAGATGAAGAACTCGCGGGCCTAGACTTGAGTCACTGGCGAGTCGCATTCAACGGTGCCGAGCCTGTTCGCGCTGAAACGCTTGAGCAATTCTCTAAGCGTTTTGCTTCGGTCGGTTTCAAGCACGAAGCGCATCTCCCTTGCTACGGCATGGCTGAGACAACACTCATTGTCACCGGTGGCCCCAGCGACACTCCTCCTGTGATTCGCTCGTTCGATGGTCGCCAACTAGATGCTCGCAATGTTCAAGCTGTCGAACCCGACTCACCGAATGCAAGGGAGTTGGTTGGTTGCGGCGTAACCACCGACAACGAACGTATCATTATTGTCAACACCGAGACCAAAACGCAATTGGCCGATAATGAGATCGGTGAGATCTGGGTCGATAGCCCCAGCGTAGGGCTCGGCTATTGGGAAAAGCCCGAGTTGAGTCGAGAGGTATTCCATGCGACTACCAAAGATGGAGATGGTCCTTTCCTGCGTACCGGCGACCTCGGATTCCTCAGTGAAGGACAACTCTACGTCGCCGGTCGCGTCAAGGACTTGATCATCGTCCGTGGGGTCAATCGCTACCCGCAAGACATCGAACAAACGGTGGAAGCATGCCATGAATCGATTCTCTCCGCCGCCGCGGCCGCATTCGCAGACGATTCGGGACCACGTGAACGCCTGATCATCACCGTCGAGGTCCAACGCTCTCTTGAGGATGACTGGAACCCCGTTGTTCAAGCCATTCGCCGCGCGGTCACAGCAACTCACGAGATACCACCCGACGCAGTGGTCCTCGTCCGGCACGGATCCTTGCCACGAACATCGTCAGGAAAAATCCAACGCCATGCGTGCCTTCGCAGTTTCCGTGAGAGCAGCTTGCGAGTGGTTCATCAATGGCTCAGTTGGGAGGAAAGCCTGTTCGACGGCCCACCTATGATCGCCGCAGCAACCCTCCAAGACATCAAGGATGGCCCATCCGTATCCGGCTCTCATCAGAAGAAAACACGCGATCCGGACCCTGAAGTCGTCGAACTTGTGAAGCGAGCCGTCAAGAATGTCGCTCAGGAACGAGCCAAGCTATTGGACCTCGACACCAACGTTATCGTCGATCTCGGCCTCGATAGCCTCGAACGCCTGCAGATCGCACACTCGCTCGAGAACTCGGTCGGTGGTCGTTTCCCCGAAGACATCCTTCAAGAAATCGAAACGATCCGCGAGATCGCAGAGGCCATCGAGAAACTATTCGGTAAATCCCGTATACGCGACGATCTAAGCCCTCCCGAGTCGAACGAACCGGTTGAGCGCACGGTTGCCCCTGAAGACTACCGATTCGAATTGATGCCCGAATACCGTCGGCTCAAGCAAATGATGGATCAGTTCGCGATGACTGGTCTGCCCAACCCATACTTCTCGGTCCATCAAGGGCTGACTCGCGACACAACCACTGTCGATGGTAGGAACTTGATCAGTTTCGCCAGCTACAACTACCTCGGCATGAGCGGCGACCCAAATGTCACTCAAGCAGTACTCCATGCGACACAAAAATACGGCACCAGTGTATCCGCATCCCGATTGGTCAGCGGCGAAAAAGACATCCACCGTGAACTCGAACAGGAAATCGCAGGTTGGATCGGTGTGGAAGATGCCATTGTCATGGTGGGGGGACATTCGACCAACGAATCGGTCATCGGACACATCGTTGGACAACAGGACTTAATCCTCCACGACTCCCTGTCACACAACAGCATCGTCCAAGGAGCTATCCTCTCCGGAAGCCGACGCCGACCATTCCCGCATAATGATTTCGAAGCCCTCGATGCGGCCCTCACCGAGCAACGCAAACGCTACCGCCGTGTGCTAGTGATTGTCGAAGGCGTCTACAGCATGGACGGGGACTTCCCGAACCTTCCCAAGTTCGTAGAGGTTTGCAAGAAACACCAATGCTGGTTGATGGTGGACGAGGCCCACTCGATTGGAACCATGGGTGCCACCGGCCGTGGACTCGCCGAGCATTTCGGCGTCAATCCCAACGATGTCGATATCTGGATGGGAACACTGAGTAAGTCCTTCGGTTCGTGCGGAGGCTACATCGCTGGCAAACATGCCTTGATCGAATACCTCAAATTCACCACCCCAGGCTTCGTATTCAGTGTTGGGCTATCCCCACCAAACACCGCCGCCGCACTCGCAGCTATTCGTACCCTCAAAAATGATCCAGGTCGTGTTGCGAGACTCAAAGAAGCTGCCCGATTGTTCTTGACCGAAGCCAAAAAACGAGGTTTGAACACAGGCAACAGTGGCGAAACACCCGTTGTTCCGGTAATCACAGGAAACTCATTGCATGCCCTGCAGTTATCCCGAAGGATGATCGATGCAGGTGTCAACGTGCAGCCTATCCTCTATCCGGCGGTGGAAGAGTCAGCGGCTCGACTTCGATTTTTCATCAATTCGACACACTCCAACCAACAGATTCTCTTCACCGTTGACAAGTGCGCGGAGAACCTGAAAACGATCGCTCCAGAGTCGTTTCGAAGTGCTCCAACCCATTGATCAAGGCGATCGCTGATGCCAAAGTCGCGATCCGAGATCCCTGTCGCCACCGTCTCGAGGCTTGCCCTTTACCTCCGCGAATTGCAGCAACTACAACGCGGAGCCACCGTCCACGTTCGAAGCCAGTCCTTGGCTGAACGACTGGTTTGAAGGATTCCCAAGTACGCCGCGATCTGTCGTGCCTCGGTCCGGTCGGACAGCGCGGGGTTGGCTATCCCGTAGCGGACCTAATCGTCGCTATCGAACGCGTTCTAGGCACCGATCGCGCATGGAACGTAATCCTAGTAGGTGCTGGGAACCTGGGCCGCGCTCTCTCCGGTTACAAAGGTTTCGATCAACAGGGATTCCGGTTGGTCGCAGTCTTCGATAGCGATCCGAATAAAATTGGATCTAGGGTCGAAGAGTTCCCGGTTCAGGATCTGGATGCGCTCGAGTCTTTCGTAGCCAACACGCAGATCGATTTAGCAATCCTCGCAGTCCCTGCCTCCGCTGCCCGCTCGGTAGCATCCCGCCTGGAAGCGGCGGGTATCGCAGGCATCTTGAATTTTGCCCCGATTGCAGTCCCCTCTTCAGGCGCGACCACAGTTCAAGACGTCGATCTTGCGATCGAGTTGCAGCGACTCGCTTTCTCCGTCGTCCGAAATCAGCGACCGCACTAGCTCTACAAACTGGTTCTCTATGCGATCCAATCGCTGATGACACGGCCGTGAACATCGGTCAATCGAAAATCTCGCCCCGCCCACCGATACGTTAGTTTGGTATGGTCAAATCCCATCAAGTGAAGCATGGTTGCATGGAGATCATGCACATGCACCCGATTCTCTTGGGCCTTGAACCCGAACTCATCTGTAGCCCCATACGCTTGGCCACCTTTAACACCACCACCTGCAAGCCATACAGTGAACCCATAATGGTTGTGATCGCGTCCGCTGATGGTGCCATCGTTCGCCCCCTTCTGAGGCATTTCGACGGTTGGAGTTCGTCCAAACTCCCCACCCCACAAGATCAACGTCTCATCGAGCAACCCGTGCTGCTGCAGATCCGTCAGTAATGCCGCGATCGCTTGATCGCATTCCCCGGCAAGTTTCTTGTGCCCCTCAGCGATACGGTCATGATTGTCCCACGGTTGGCCTTGGCCGTGCCACAACTGAACAACACGGACACCTCGTTGGATCAATCGGCGCGCGACCAGCATCTGACGCGCTTGAACCCCAGGTCCATACATATCGAGGATATGCTGGGGCTCGCGTGAAATGTCGAAGACATCCATCGCTTCCTCCTGCATGCGATAGGCGAGTTCCATCGATTGGATCCGAGCCTCAAGCATCGGATCGACCGCCCTAGACTGGATATGCTCTGCATTCATTTTTTGAATCAAGTCCAACTCGCGTCGCTGAGCAGTGCGGCTCATCTTGCGATTGACGACGTATTCCACAAGTTTATCAACAGACTCGTGCTTCGAATCAATGTAGGTGCCTTGATAAATGCCTGGCAAAAAGCCAGCTTGCCAGTTTTGCGATTCCTGAATCGGATACCCACCAGGGCACATCGAAATAAACGCAGGCAAGTTTTGGTTCTCGGTACCGAGCCCATACGTCAACCAGGATCCGACGCTCGGTCGCACTTGGCGTGCCTCGCCACAATTCATGAGCAGCAACGAAGGTTCGTGATTTGGAACATCCGCATGCATCGATCGGATCACACATAATTTGTCGGCATGCGCACTAGCGGTCTTTTCAAAAAGCTCACTCGCTTCGATCCCAGACTCACCATACTTTTGAAATTTGAAGGTGGATGGATATAAATTCCCCGTAGGCCGTTCCGTTCGAGGAGCACCGCCTGGGAGCTCGTGCCCTGCATGCTTTTCAATCGCAGGCTTGGGATCCCAAGTATCCACGTGCGAAGGCCCACCGTTGGCAAATATGTGGATCAGATGCTTGGCTTTCGCCGGAAAATGAGACTGTTTCGGCAAGAGTGGGTTCGGCGACGAGTCACCCGCCAGCAATTCGGGCATCAAACCTGATTGCATCATCCCGGTCAATGCCAGAGATCCAAGTCCGAAACCAGTGCGTTGCAGTAGCTCCCGCCGCGACCAGCCGCCTCGAGGGTTGTAACTCGACGAAGGATTCATGACGTTAGGCTCCGGTTCCTGCTTGCTGGATCGTTGGTTGTATAGGATCGTAGGATGGGATTTTGAAATCGACTTTAAGGAGACTTCGGCTTTCGTTGCCGATCGGGCCGTCGATCGCTCCTTCAATCGATGAAACAAAACTCATTAGTAAGTAGCAACGCCTGGGCTGCTTGTTCCCATGGCGATAGTGTTACCGGTTGGGTCGCACTGAAGTGACGCTCGCTATTGGATTTGTGGCCTCCGTCTCCGTTGGAGACCAACCGCACTTTCCATTCAAAGGTATCGCTGTTCGCGTCACCCAAACTATCGGTAACAAAATCGATCGTGTCCCCCGGGGATACGGAAACTTCTTCGACGTTGGTTTCCGAAGAACCTTGGTGAGCGGACCATTCTCCAACTTTCTCACTTCCACGTACCACCACTGATGCGCGCACACCATTTCCTGCTTCAGCAGGATGCTTTAGATTCCCCCGGATCCGAAGTGTGGCTGGCGCGAATGAAGTCCATCGCCGAACAACGGCTTGGTCCAAGCGAGCCCCTGGATGCCCACCTGAAGGGTTCAACAGGGCCCAATCGAGTTCCGGATCTGGCAACTCATCCTTGGTACCTTGCCATCTTCCATTCACAAACCGAGGCAACAGTCGGAATTGCTCGATTCTTCCAGTTTCAGGGGTGTAAGTTGCAACTCCATACGACCATTGATTCTGTAGGCTATCCGGGAGTGATCTATCGTTGGCTGCAATCAGAGCTGCGAACCATTCGCGTTCTTGAGGGTTGCATTTTCTGGCCAAGATTTCCTCGAACAAGTATTCAATGCCAGCGTCTCCACCTCGCTCCGAGGCTCGCGCGGCGATATCGATCAGCATGCTTTGCAGCAAGTCGCTATTCATCAACACCAGACCTTGTTGCGGCACGGTGGTCTGAGGCCGCATCGGAACGTGCGAGTCCGGAGACGCGAAGTCAAACGATCTGAAGATCTGAGGCAAATTTTGGCGATCAATGTACGCGTAAAGCGTACGACGCTTGGGGAAAGGGGGCTCGGTGATATTGACACTCGTGCCGCCGACGGATCGGTCGAGTTGGCCGGTCGCAGCGAGGAGGGCATCCCGGAGCGATTCAAAGTCCATCCGCTTGCGCTGCGATCTCCACAACCAACGATTCTCTGGATCGATCGCATACGCCTCGGGACGATGATCACTCTTTTGACGATAGACTCGCGATAGGACGATTCGACGAATCAACTGCTTCGTGCTCCAACCTTGCTTCTGAAAATCCCATGCGAGTGAATCGAGGATCCCTTGATGAACTGGCGGTTCGCAGCGCACACCAAAATCGCTAGGGGTATCAACGAGGGGCACTCCGAAAATCCAACCCCAAATTCGGTTCACGTAGACGCGCGAAGTCAATGGATTCTTCGCATCGACGATCGCTTCTGCCATTTCCAATCGGCCGCTTCCAGTGGTCATTTCCACAGCGTTCGACGGCGTCAGGAATCCAATGAAACGCCGAGGGACTTCCGGACCAGGATTACCTGGGCTACCACGAAGCAGCAACCGTGTTGGACCTTGGCTCTCTTTGTCCACAAGCCGCATCGGCGATGGATCGCCACCGGGTTCCTCGCTTCCAAGCAATGCGGCATGGAGCGAATAGTAATCGGCCATAGAAACCGGATCGAACTTGTGATCATGGCAACGCGCACAAGCAGCCGTGACTCCTAACAATCCTCGGGTGATAACATCGATACGATCGTCGGCGATGTCGTGTACATTGTTCAAGAATCGACGCCCCAAGGTCAACATCCCCATCGCGTCCAAGTTTCCTTCAGCATTTTGCGGATCCAATCGATCTCCGACCAATTGAAACCGCACAAACTGATTGTAGGGAAGATCATTATTGAATGAACGGATCAACCAATCTCGATAACGGTATGCATGCGGATATTCGCGATTTTCAACGAAGACATAGCCTTTGTTATCCGCATAACGAGTCACATCCATCCAGCGTCGCGCCATCCGCTCTCCGAAATGAGGGGACTGCAGCAATCCGTCCACGAACTTGCTGTACCAGTCAGGCGATGCGTCGGCTTCGACCGATTGGATTTGTCCTAATGTTGGTGGAATCCCAAGAAGGTCGTAATACAGTCGGCGCACCAGAGTTCGTCGGTCCGCTTCCATCGAGAGCGACAACCCATGGGAAGCGAGCTTTGCAATGACGATTCGATCGATCGGGTCGCTCTCGGGCGATAGATCTCCCGATGGGGTTGGGATGATTGGCTCCATCAATGGCTGATAGGCCCAGTGGGTGGCCGCAAGCGATTGCGGGTTCGCTTTCGTAACTCCACCAGGAGCATCCTCCATCTCGGGCCGTGGATCGGTGGCTCCGTCGACGATCCACTTCTTCAAATCGTCGATTTGCGTCTGGGTGAGTTTTCCATCCGGGGGCATTTGGAGCCCAACATCGTTGTACTCGACCGCTCGGATCAAAAGGCTTTGGTCTGGGGTTCCAACCACAAACGCTGGACCCATCGTTCCTCCGCGACGCATCAAGCCCGGTGCGTCCAGTCGCAACTTGCCACCGAGATCCGATGACTTGGCGCTGTGGCACTCGTAACACTTTTCCACCAGGATCGGGCGTATCTTCGATTCGAAAAAATCGATCTTGGGATCCTGCCCACCGCATGAACCCAACCACCCGAAGAACAAGATCCCCAGCGGCAATGACCAACTCCACAAAGGAAGCAGGGAACCGATGTTTCGGTGCGAGGTCGTCGGTTGGCAACGATTAAGAGAAGTCATCCAGGAAACGATTGGGTTGAAGTGGTACTGGTGAATTCGCAAGACGCAGCTATGGTTCCGGTGAAGGCAGTTGGGAAGGGCGATCGGGACAGTCTTTTCCCGGAGTGAACCGACCAATTCGAAGGGTGAATGGCCCATATAGGAAGGGTGACGGTCGAACCAATGCCCAATAACGCCCATGCCCAATAAAAGGTAGGTCGGTAGCTCGCTAAGAGCCATTCAGCGAGTCGGTCGTTGCATACCTCACGGCATGAAGCGATCTGGATGTTACGATAAAACAACGCATCGTGGGAAGTCCATGCGAGGGAACGCAACAGCCAATCCGATCGTCGCAACTCGCCATCCCATCCATTATACCTGTAGGCAGGTCGAATCGGCAACGAAATCCCAAGCGGAACCTAGGGAGAGAGCGGTTCCAGAGAGTCGGGTCATCGGATAAACTACCCAGTTCAGGAAAAGGTCGCTGTGGCGAAATGGCAGACGCATTGGACTTAAAATCCAAGGACCGGTGATACGGTCGTGTGGGTTCGACTCCCACCAGCGACATTCCTTTTCTTCAAAAACGGTAAAAATTAGCCGAGACTCCGCACTCGCAGGATCGTATGGTTCCTTGACGAGGG
>VGZN01000121.1 GCA_016872635.1 Planctomycetota bacterium
CGAGCGAGTTGGTTCAAGGGGAGTTCAGAAACTTGGGTACCAATGTCATCGTCATTTCTCCTGGCAGTCGGCAAGCGCGCGGGGCGAGGAGTCAGATTCCATCGTTGACAGCTGCGGACATCGCCGTTGTGTCCAAGGAGTGCCCAAGCATTTTGGCGGCGAGTCCGATCGTTGGGGCTGCAGGGCAAGTGATCAGCGGGAATAACAATTGGCGCCCTCGCGAGTTGGTGGGAGTTGGGGCGGATTATTTGTTGGTGCGGAATTGGCAAATCGCCAATGGCAGTTTTTTCATGGATGGCGATATCAACAACTCCAACAAAGTCTGCGTGATTGGTGCGACCGTTTCTAAAAAACTATTCCAGACGGCAAATCCTATTGGCCAATCGATCCGGATCAAAAACATTCCTTTTGAGATCGTGGGTTTGTTGGCGAGCAAAGGGGCCAACATCGTAGGCGACGACCAAGACGACGTGGTTTTGATGCCGTACACCACGGTGCGCAAACGATTGCAGGGGAGCAACTTCAACAATGTGGATGTGGCCTTGGCGTCCGCAAAGTCGACGGAACTGATGGGGGTGGCCGAACAAGAGATCCGATCCCTCATGATGGACCGTCACCGTATCGCGATGGGCCAGCAACCGGATTTTGAGGTGGCCAATACCACGGAAATCGCCAGTGCCTTTGGCATTGTGACAGGGACATTGACGGCGATGCTTGCATCGATCGCGGGTATATCGCTTGTCGTTGGCGGGGTGGGGATCATGAACATCATGCTGGTTTCTGTGACCGAACGCACCCGCGAAATTGGGATACGTATGGCTGTTGGTGCTAGGCCTCGAGATATTTTGATGCAGTTTTTGGTCGAGGCTATGGTGCTTTCGATGGTGGGAGGGGCGATCGGCGTCACGCTTGGAATTGTCGGTTCAGTCGCGTTGACTTCGGCGATCAATGCCCTTTCCTCGGGGCGGGATTGGCCGATCATCATCAATCAGCTAGCTGCGGTGGTAAGCTTGATCTTTTCGGCGTGCGTTGGGATCGGATTCGGTTTTTATCCAGCGTGGCGGGCGAGCCGACTCGACCCGATCGACGCCCTTAGGTACGAATAACAACCAAAATAAGTACGAATAAGACGGGTGCGCGGCCCGCCGCGGGATTCGGGCAGGTTCGCCTTCGATTTTTGCTGGGGATAGGACGCGCCAGAGATTGATGCGTATTGTATAAAACTCGTTCCTTCGATGAGCAATCTGTCAGGTGCCAAGGCCCCGGCAGCCACTATCAAGGATGACTCTGTTTCGTAGTACTAAAGAGCAAAGACCCTTTTGAGCGTGAACGACGAAGAAGCACTGATTCAGTCCGCGCTCGCCGGGGAAAGCTCCGCCTTTGAAACGTTGGTTTGCCGTTACCAAGACCGACTTTACACGGCCATGATCAGCATTGTCGGAAATGCGGATGAGGCCGAGGATGTGGTTCAGGAATCGTTCATCCAAGCGTACTTGAAATTGGATACGTTCCAGCAGAACAGTCGCTTCTTTACTTGGCTCTACCGTATCGCTTTCAATTACGCACTCGCTCGTCGCCGGCGGAACCGCGGCCACCTCTCCCTCGAAGAGTCTCGGGAGAATACCGGAGCTGAACCCTCATTTCAGGGGGATACTCCAGACACCCGGCTGTCTAGGAACGAGGACATCCAATTGGTGCACAAAGCGTTGGCTCTTCTCTCAGAAGACCATCGTTCGGTCTTGGTCCTCCGGGAAATGGAGGATTTGGCCTACGAGGAAATCGCCGATGCACTCAACATCTCGATTGGAACGGTTCGCTCCCGATTGAATCGAGCACGCGCGGCCCTCAAAACGCAACTGGAGAAGTTTCCCGAGTGGAACCCTGATGCGTAGGCTCGCTGCTGAAGCATTTTAAAATCTGCAAAAATACAAAGTCGCCGAGGCGTTTCGGCCGTAGCAAATGCTAGTGGTATTGCGATCGGGCGACGCCTGATCCTGTTGAAACCCTGATTCTGTTGAAACATCGCGTTTTGGCCTGAACCGATCGGCCTGACAATTGTCTACGATAAACTCCGATAGAGTTTCTATTTGAAATTCAGCGTTCGAGGAGACGTGCGGGGTACGGCAGGTGTCGATGTAGCATGTTATGTCCAGTAGCAAGTGCTTTGTTACCAGCACTTTCGACCGACCATTGGAACTCGATTCGAATCGATTGGAATATCGACTTAAAGTTATGCTCTTAACCATCGATGTCACTTCGGAGAATGCTCCGCAACTCAGTTTCCTTCTCCACAAGCACCCCGATCGAGTTCAGTCGTTCGAGTTGAGTTTTGGTACCGCTCATGTTTTTTACCCAGTCGTGGAGCCTCAACGATGTGTTGCATGCTTGCTCCTCGACGTGGATCCAGTCGGTATGGTCCGAGGTAAATCACGAGACAGCAGTTTTTTGCTGGGGCAATATGTCAATGATCGACCGTTTACTGCATCGTCGTTCATGAGTGTTGCGATTTCCCAAGTCTTTGGGTCTGCGTTGGCAGGGAAATGCCGCGACTACCCTGAGATGGTTGAGGAATCGTTCCAGCTTACGGCGACACTCGATACGCTCGCTGTTCGTGGGGATATAAGTATGGTTCCCCGGATTTTTGAACCGCTTGGATACTCCGTGACCGCCGAAGGAAGGCTTCTCGATTCGGAGTTTCCGGAATGGGGGCAGAGCCCTTACTACCGAATTGTTTTGCGAGGTAAAACAACCATCGCGGAACTTCTCTCGCATCTGTACGTGCTCATTCCAGTCTTCGATAACGTCAAGCATTACTTCGTGGGCCCCGATGAAATTGAAAAGCTTCTCGCGAAAGGTGCCGGTTGGTTAGAAAACCATCCTGAGAAAATCGAAATCACCCGAAGGTACTTGCGCCATCGCTCTGTCTTGGTCCGCGACGCGCTCGCTCGACTCTCCGACGAAGAGGTGCGTAGCGATTTGGATACGGATTCAGACACGCTGGAAACGGAATCATTGGAGACAGTATCGGACACAGAATCGAACACCATTAGTCGCACGGCAATACATAATGAGACGCCAAGCCATGGGGACTTCAGTGCCAAAATCGAATGTGAGGAGGGCGAGGTCGCTGAAATCGCCACCGTTCGGAGTTTGAACCAGCAGCGATACGATGCCGTCATCGATGCTGTTCGGCAATCGGGAGCGGAATCCGTTCTGGATCTTGGCTGCGGCGAGGGTAAATTGCTCAAGCAACTTTTGGAAGAGAAGCAGTTGAATCGCATTGTGGGAATGGACGTATCCATTCGCTCCCTGGAGATCGCGAGTCGCAGATTACGGCTTGAGAGGTTGACTGAACGTCAACGAAGTCGCATCGAGCTGCTCCATGGTTCCTTGATCTATCGGGATAAACGGCTGAACGGATTTGACGCAGCGACTGTCGTCGAAGTTATCGAACATTTGGATCAAGATCGATTGGGCGCGCTCGAGCGGGTTGTGTTTGAGTTCGCACGGCCCAAAAATATAATCGTGACTACTCCCAACCAGGAATACAACTCGGTTTGGGAGTCGTTGCCGTCCGGTCAGTTTCGGCACGCGGACCATCGATTTGAGTGGACTCGTTCCCAGTTTCGAGATTGGGCGGAATCGGTCAGCGATCGTTACGGGTATAAAGTCCGATTGGAAACGGTAGGTCCGATCGATGCAGAGCGTGGATCCCCAACGCAAATGGGAGTCTTTGAAATTGCCTGACCGAACAGATCCATTCCGCAAATTGATCATCGCTGAGGGAACCAATGTCGTAGTCCTCCGAGATGTGCGTAACCGCGATGGCGGGGTCGCTCGTCCGAGAGGGGCCGTAGGCACAGTGATTCAGTCTCCGGCAAATTGGAACCACTCGTACCAGGTTCTATTCCTCGATGGGGGCGTGGAATCATTGTTGCCGCGCGAAATTATGATGTTAGCGAAGTATCAAGAGGGAAGCCTCCAGTATTCCAATGCAGAGATCGATACTGGCGAATTGTATGATCGCGTCTTGTTTCAATGCATCATCGGCTCTCAAGCGTACGGGCTAGCAGATGGTGCTTCCGATATCGATCGTCGCGGATTTTTTTTACCTACCGCGGATTCGCATTGGTCCCTATCCGGTGTTCCCGAACAAATCGAGTGTCATGAAACTCAAGAAGTCTACTGGGAAATTCAGAAATTCATTGTTCTAGCACTGAAAGCGAACCCCAGTGTACTCGAGTGTCTCTATTCCCCACTCGTTGAAAGGATGACTCCACTCGCAAGTGAGTTGATCGAATCGCGTGAGATGTTTCTCTCAAAGCTTCTGTTCCAAACATACAATGGATACGTTGCCTCGCAATTCAAGAAGATGGAATCCGATATTAGGAATAAAGGCTCCGTAAAATGGAAGCATGCGATGCATCTGATCCGATTGCTGATTTCGGGGATCGATGTTCTCAAGCATGCTTACGTACCCGTTGATGTTGGATCGCATCGCGATGCGTTGCTCGCGATCAAGCGAGGTGAGCTGGATTGGCAGGAGATCGAGTCGCTACGTCTCGCCCTTCATCGAGACTTTAGTGCTGCCTTTACCCATACCCGACTGCCTGAGAGACCCGACTATCGTCGGGCGGAAGCGTTTTTGATTCGTGCACGCCGCGCTGCATTGGAACCTGGACTGCCATGAACAATTCTCTGACTTCCCACCCATGCTTGTTGAAGCAGGTTCAATGCCACCCGTACCCATTGCTTTTTGCGACGATTAGCGGTGCCCACCTTTATGGCTTTCCCTCTCCGGACTCGGATTTCGACCTCCGCGGCGTGCATGTGTTGCCGCTCCGACAGGTCGTTGGCTTGGGGAAAAGGGATGAGACTGTAGAGAAATCGGGAGTCCACGATGGTATGGAAATCGATCTGGTAACTCATGACGCTGAAAAGTTTTTCAAATTGATGCTCAAACGTAATGGTTACGTTTTGGAGCAATTGCATTCACCCTGGGTCGTTCAGTCGTCCCCGGAACACGAGGAACTCAAGTCGTTGGCCGTTGGATGCATTACCCGTCATCATGCATTCCATTACTTGGGCTTTGCAGACACTCAGTGGCGACTTTTTCAGAAGGAAGACCCTCCTCGAGTCAAGCCGTTGTTGTACGTTTATCGGGTACTGTTGACAGGCATTCATTTGATGGAATCCGGTACGATCGAAGCCAATCTCAATGTCCTCAACGACGAGTATCATCTCCCGTATATTCCTGATTTGATCGCGAGGAAAACAACGGGAAAAGAAAAAGAGGTACTCGATCACGCGGACATGGAGTTTCATTCGAAGGAGTTTGCGCGATTGGTTGGTGTGTTGCAGCAATCGTATGCCGAATGCCATTTGCCAGAGCAGCCAAGTTGCATTCGGGACTTAGATGATCTCTTGGTCCGTGTTCGATTGGCGGCTATCGATTCCGAACGGGGTGATTCATGAGGATACAGGTACCGGAGTTATCACTCGTTGTGTTGATTGGGCCGAGCGGTTCTGGAAAAAGTAGTTTCGCTCGCAGGCACTTCCGATCCACGGAGGTCCTTTCTTCGGACTATTGCCGCGGATTGGTGTCCGATGATGAAAACGATCAATCCGCAACGCCGGACGCATTTGAGGTTTTGCATTTCTTGGCCTCTAAACGATTATCTCGAGGTCGGTTGACAGTCGTCGATGCCACTAACGTACAACCGGAATCGCGGAAGCCTTTGGTGCAATTGGCGAGAGCTCATCATTGCCTACCGATCGCTATCGTGCTTGATCTACCCGAGTCCATTTGCCAGCAGCGCAATCAAAACCGAGCAGATCGTAACTTTGGTCCGCATGTCGTCAGGCAACAGCGATCGCAGATGCGACGCTCGTTAAGGGAATTGCGGCGAGAAGGGTTTCGTGATGTTTTTGTCTTGAGTTCCGAGGATCTCGTCGATGGAGCGACTGTCGAGCGAGTGCCACTATGGTGCAATAAAAAATCCGAGCATGGACCGTTCGATTTCATCGGAGATGTTCATGGATGTTGCGATGAATTGGAGT
Organism: Planctomycetota bacterium; assembly: GCA_016872635.1. Taxonomy (GTDB): domain Bacteria; phylum Planctomycetota; class Planctomycetia; order Pirellulales; family Pirellulaceae; genus JBKCUI01. The sequence continues at coordinate 6,061 of VGZN01000121.1, forward strand.
CTCTACTGCTTCAATTGGGTTACACCATTCAACCCACACCAGGATCGGGCGGTTCCGTGCTCCTCGCTCCAACTGTTTTTGCGCACCCGGCGGGACGTAAGGCGGTCTTTGTGGGGGATCTGGTCGATCGTGGCCCTCGCGTCGTGGATACTCTGCGTCTGGTGGCAACCATGGTTGCACATGGGTCTGCGCTTTGCCTTCCTGGAAACCATGACATGAAATTGTTGCGTAAGCTCAGTGGTAGTGATGTCAAGATCGCTCACGGTTTAGCGGAGACACTCTCTGAGATCGACGCCCTAGACGGAGGAATCAAGGATGCTTTTTGCCGCGAGTTATGCCAATTTCTCGACGCAATGGTCAGTCATTATGTTCTTGACGACGGAAGAATTGTTGTCGCGCACGCGGGATTGAAAGAGGAATTTCATGGACGCGGTTCTGCCGCGGTTCGCGCATTTGCGTTGTTTGGAGAGACGACCGGCGAGACCGACGAATTCGGACTTCCAGTTCGCTGCAATTGGGCTGCGGATTACCGGGGGAACGCTCACGTAGTTTATGGCCACACTCCCGTTCCGGATGCTGAATGGTTGAATCGGACAATCAATATTGATACGGGATGCGTGTTTGGAGGACGTCTAACAGCCCTTCGATTCCCCGAGCGTGAAATCGTCTCCGTCCCTGCGAAACAGACGTATTGTGAGCCATCGCGGCCATTCCTCAGGGTTCATTCACCAGGACTCACTGCACAGCATCAACTCGACGACGTTCTCGATCTGGACGATGTTTCGGGAAAGCGAATCATTTCGACACATCTCTCGAGGAATATCACGATTCGCGAAGAGAATGGAATCGCGGCCTTGGAGGTGATGAGTCGCTTTGCGGTCAATCCAAAGTGGTTGGTCTACTTACCGCCTACCATGTCCCCGTGCGAGACCTCCAATGAGCCCGGACTCCTTGAGCATCCAGCAGAAGGATTTGCCTACTTTCGAGAAGAAGGGGTGAAGCAAGTCGTCTGCCAAAAGAAGCACATGGGATCGCGCGGCGTCATTGTCGTTTGCCGAGACCCCGAATCAGCATCGAAACGATTTGGTGTGACTTCGGGTGTTTTAGGGATGATTTACACACGAACTGGTCGCCGATTCTTTCAGGATTGGCAGCTGGAAACGGAGTTACTCAAGCAAATCCGTGATACGCTCACAGAGGTGGGATTTTGGGAGGAGTTCAACACCGATTGGGTCTGTTTAGACTGTGAAATAATGCCGTGGTCTGCCAAGGCGCAAGAGTTGTTGCGGACGCAATACGCAGCAGTGGGCGCGGTCGGTGAATGGTCGCTGCATCGCGCCATTGACTCGATCGACCAAGCGATCGAAAGGCTCGGTGGGAGAGATGGGGCTGCAGTCCTCGCCTCCATGCGGGATAGATTCGCATACCGCGCCAAAACCGTTCGGGACTATGTGGACGCCTACCGACACTACTGTTGGCGTATCGATACGATCGCTAACTACAAGATTGCGCCTTTCCATGTGTTGGCCACCGAAGGATGTGTCTACACCGATCGGGATCATCGTTGGCACATGGAAACCATTGCCCGAGTTTGCCAACATCATACACAATTGCTGGTTGCGACTCCCTATCGACTCGTTGACACCGACGATGCCACCAGTGTTGCGCAAGGGATCCAGTGGTGGGAGACGCTAACTGCCGCTGGCGGAGAAGGGATGGTGATCAAACCCATGGAGTGGATCGTTCGGAACAAAAATGGAATTGTGCAGCCTGCCGTCAAATGCCGTGGCAAGGAATACCTCCGAATTATTTATGGACCAGATTACGATGCTCCGGAAAACCTTTCACGACTACGAAACCGCGGATTAGGTCGTAAACGTTCGTTAGCAATCCGTGAGTTTGCGCTAGGATTGGAGGGGCTGGAACGATTCGTTCGAGCCGAACCGTTGAGGAAAGTCCACGAATGTGTTTTTGGAGTGTTGGCCTTAGAGAGTGAACCAGTCGACCCCAGACTGTGACTAGTTCCTGGATAGAGCATCGCAATTTCTTCGAAGGAATACCCGGCGCGCCTGTCGCCAAATGGAAGAGAAGATGAACGCACGCCAATTGGAAAAGCTAGGATTGCCGATCGCCTGCATTCCTGCTGCCATTTTTGCCATTCAAAAAATGGCTAGCGATCAAGGAATCCGAGGTAAAGATATAAAAGCTGAGATCAAGTCTATTGTTGCGGATCCGGTTCCATTTTTCGCTGATCCACATTGGGGGGAATTGGCAAAGGCAGTCGCGGCTGATCTTGCCGATGATGGACTCGGCGATCGTATCGATACACCGATCGATTACCCCACGTGGGGTGACGATATCGATCCGGGTGCGCACGTTCAGATGGAGCAAGCATGCCGTTTACCGATGGCAATCAGTGCTGCATTGATGCCGGATGCACACGTGGGATATGGATTGCCGATTGGTGGGGTGCTCGCGCTGGATAATGCCGTTGTGCCGTACGCGGTTGGTGTGGATATCGCCTGTCGCATGAAATTATCGATCCTCGATATTGCCCCTGAAAACTTGAGCAACCATGAGTCTCGATTTGAGGACGCGTTGCAACGCGGTACCCGATTCGGGATCGGTTCGGAGCATGCCACGCCCCAGGACCACCCGGTGATGGATCAGGATTGGAGCGTGACCCGAACGACGCGCGAGAAGAAAGACATCGCTCGCAAGCAGCTTGGGACCAGCGGATCCGGCAATCATTTCGTGGAATTTGGAACATTAACATTGAGCGGTCGATGCGCCGAATTAGGACTCGAAGCTGGTGTCTATACTGCACTCCTCAGCCACAGCGGAAGTCGCGGTACGGGGGCATCGGTCTGTTCGGTGTACAGCAGCATTGCGCGGTCTCGCCTTCCTAAAAAGTATCAGGATCGTTTTGGATACTTGGCATGGTTGGATATGGATAGTGAAGCTGGCCAAGAGTATTGGGCTGCGATGAACTTGATGGGGGATTACGCGGCGGCCAATCATGATGTAATCCATCGATTGGTTTCCAAATTGCTTGGAGTGAGAGTGATAGCGGGTGTCGAAAATCACCATAATTTCGCGTGGAAGGAGACGCATCTTGGACGTGAGGTTATCGTGCATCGCAAGGGTGCGACACCAGCGGGTCCTGGAGTCTTGGGGGTGATTCCCGGATCGATGGCGACCCCGGGATTCGTCGTCCGAGGCAAAGGCAATGCGGCTAGCTTAGCCTCTGCGTCTCATGGCGCAGGACGATGCATGAGTCGCCGCGCGGCCAAGGACAAATACACCTGGAAGGCGGTCCGGAATGACTTGAGCAACAAAGGTGTGCGTGTCATTTCCGCGGGCGCCGATGAGGCACCCGGCGTTTACAAGGATATTCATCGCGTGATGGCTGCCCAATCGGATCTGGTCGATGTGCTCGCACAATTCGATCCGAAGATCGTCAAAATGTGTGAAGATGGTAGTCCTGCTGAGGATTGACATCCCTCCGAGTTAGCCTACGGAGACTCTTCGCTTACTTGCGGCGATGGAGGTCTTCGGGGGTTCCCGATAGGATGGCGTTATCCTCGGATTCCGGTGGTTTCTCAAGCGTCAACAGCGCGAAAAGATCGAAAAGTTCTTGAGGGCTAAGTTGGTTTTCGATTCCTTCCGGCATGAGCGACTTTTTATCCTGCTGGAAGGTTTCGATATCCTTTTCTAGGATTGTTTGCTCCTTACCACCCTGGACCTTAAGAACGGTTTTTTCGGTATCCCGTGAAACCAACAAGCCAGTTACGACGGTCCCATCCTCAGTACGGATGGTGACACTCTTGTAGGCGTCACCGATCACAAGGCTTGGATTAAATACACTCACCATCAATTGATCGTACGATCCACGACCGTTGGCGGTGATATTTGGACCGACTTCAGCTCCACGACCATGCATCACGTGGCATTGACCACAAATTCGGTCGAAAACAACCCAACCTCGTTGCGGATCCCCGTGAGCTCCTGTTCGCATTTGATTCAATAAACTCTTGATGATAGCCTCGCGTTCTTGATCGCTCTCCGTGTTCACCGTGCCCCAGATCTTCGACACCAGCCGCTTTGCAGTCTCCGAACCGTTGCTTGCGAGCAGTCGTACTCGATTGGGACCGATCAATTCCTTGCGGATCGAGCCATCCGCAACGACAGCTAAAAGGCTCGAAGCCGCAGGCTCGCGTTGGCACATCTTTTCCGCGATGGTGGCTTGCAATACAGGTTTCAATTGAGGAAGCATTCGGATCAGGTTCTGTAGGTCGTCCGAATTGCTTGTTGCGATCGATAGATCGAGAATGGTGTCACGCAACGAAGGGTCCAAATCGTTAGACTTAGCTAGATCCTCAAGGAGCTGTTGTTCTGCTTTGGCTACGATTTGACGTCGATATCGCGCCGCGAAAAGGATGAGATCTCGCAACGTTTTGGGGTCGGTCTTTCTTGCTGCAACCATGGCTTCGACTTGCTCTAACGCCTTGCCATCACCCGCAATAATGTTCGCGATCAATACTTCCTTTTGCCAGGACGAATCCGTTGCTGCGTCAGATGTCGCACTCGGAGGAATTTTTTTCTGGAACGATCGATAGAATGGCCGAATCGTATCGAGGGAGAACTCGCCGTTCCTGACTCGAACTGAAATCGCACTCAAAATGTGCGATGCATCGTTGGGTTGACTTAGGGATAGCTTCCCTGCGAGATTTAGCAAGTCTTGAAGTAATTGCTGCGAGTCCGGTGTGTCCAGTTTGGCGGCGATGCTAGAGACCCATTTATCCGCCAATCGAGGAAGCATCGAACGTAGTAATTGGTTGGATGAATCAGCGGGAAGCAGGAGTTCGTCGATGATCCATCGGCGGCTTTCAACACTATGGGGCAACAAGTTTTGCCAAACGACCCTCGGCAAAATCGGATCGTCGGTACTGTTGCGAAGGATATTGAGTTCTGTCTTGACGACCTCGGCACCGTTAATCGCGGCAAGCGAATTGGATGCGTCATGGAATTTCGGTGCCGCGATGGCAACTTGAATGCGTACTCGAGGGTCTAGATCGGTTGCTCGTTCCAGGACTTTCTTAACCGTC
>VGZN01000122.1 GCA_016872635.1 Planctomycetota bacterium
GAATTATTTTCAAGCCTTGGCTATCGGAAAAACCCGCACTAAAGTTAACGATGGCTTGCCGAGGATTCTTGCGTACCTCAGCAATTACTTTTTCATCGGGGATTCGAATCATCACAAACGTTTCTTGGGGGATCTTGGTATCGCCCCCTCCTTGAGACGCTGCGAACGAAACCATTTTCATGTCGCGAGGAAGCGACACCTCGCCATTCTCGGTCAGCTTAAAACGCACAGGCAGCTCGAATACATAGCCTTCGAACTTGTGGACTTGGCTCTTCTTCTCCATTCGCTGGATCGGACTGGAGGGCTGCGCGGTGGGGGATGGTTTCAAAGCCTTCGAATGATCACTGCAGCCAGAAACCGTGACTACAAAAGTCAAAAGAACAACCCGCAACATGACTGATAAATGCATAAAAACCTTTGATATCATTTCGAGCACCAAAACAGCGGATCGGCTGACGGACAACTGTTTGTCCAATGGTTCTCTACGCTCGTGAAACCTCACCGCATTGCTGAGCGATAGACGTCTCAATCATAGCATTCTTGAAACACCGATTGCAACAACCAACCACTTATTGGCTCATCATGGATTGCGGATCCATGCGAGGCTCATCCTAGCGTACACAATCGATGTGCCCGATTCGTACAAACAAGCTACCGTACCGTCGGGAAGCACGGCTAGATCTGAATATGCGCTCGCTCCCGCGTCGAGAGTCTTATTGAATCTCCACGTTTTTCCGTCATCCTCACTGAGCTTGATCGAGAGATTGACCCTCTTGCCTCGCCCTGATGGTTTTTCTTTTCCATCCGCGTCAATTTCGAGACTATGCGGGTTTGAAAATAGCAATAATCCAGGCGATGACGGATGGTTCACCACACTCGCCATGCAAACCGGTTCCCACAGCTGGTCGTGAAAGAATGGTTCCGACCATCCTGAGATACCATCTGCACTATAGGAAATCAATTTTCGATTGGGGCGCGATTCATTGCGTGCGATGAGCATTACGCGACCATCGGAGAGTTGCGTTAGTACCGTCTCATTAGGGTTCACGAAATCGCCTCGGTTCGGGAATGCGACATTCCCAGCGTTCCAACTTTTTCCGTGATCGGTACTATAAATCGTTCCGGCAACCGATGGTCGATGATCTCCAGTTTTCCCATACGCAAGCCAGACTGGAACAATCAAATTTCCATTGGCTAACTGAATACCATGGCCAGGTCCAGTCGCTACCACTCTCCAGTCAACCGAGTTCCGAAATGCCTCCAGCGACGTTGTAATCTCAACAGGTTGGCTCCAGGTCACACCATCGTCCTCGCTGCGCATCGAGAAACACTTTGCGTAATTCAGGCAATACAGAAATTCGATGAACCCGGTTTGATGATCCACAATGGCTACGGGATTATTCACCGTTTGGAAACGAGCCGTTTGGTTCTCCTTTGTATTCTTTTCTGCAATCTCGATTCGATTGCCGCGATGCGCGATCCGTTGGGATGGAAACCATGATTTCCCTCCATCAACGGACCGCCGTAAGTGGACTTCGATTTCCCCCCAATCGGAACTATTGTTTCGACGAGCTTCACAGTAGGCGAGCAACGTCCCTTTGGGTGTGACCACCAGACCTGGAATCCGATAGCGATTCACTCCGTTCATTCCAGGAGGAAAGATATCAACGCGCTGCATTTCTGAGTTTTGCGCAGATGCAACTGAAATCAGGCAAGAAACGATGACGGCGAAATAAAATCGTTGAGGCAACATCATTGAGTGTTCGGTTTTCATTTCACTCGGACTTCCACATGATCGATCGGTCCATGCAAGTAACGCTGCAAGCCGTTGTCGTTCAATTCATTTGCTGAATCCCGATCGGATTTGAGGTTGGCATTCAGGAAAAGCAAGCTTGCCGCACGAACAACTTTTTGCACGTCTTCACGATTCGCAGAGCGAATTCCTTGCTGATTCGCACCGGCAGAGTCCGTGAAGTCGAGATGGTGGGCGTTTGCAAGCCATATGAAATAATGGCGAGCTTGATTCGCAGGCCAAAGATCGAACGCTTGATACCGATTCATGGGAGGTAAACCTCCTTGCTGTCGATCTTCCGTTCCTGAGATACCCATCAGGGGAACCTTAAGAGTATCAAAACTCTCTCGAAGGAAGAATGGCTCGTCAGCGCCTTGCGGGGATAACGCCACACCACATGAGATACGTGGGTCGGCCAAGTCAGGTCCAAGGCCCTTCCCCGGCTTAATACCCGGCTCCAACCAGTCTAACGCTGGTCGCATTCCGCATACAACCATCGTCGTATATGCACCGAACGAATGACCCAGCACCCCAACGTGTGCCGTATCCAACCTACCGCGAAGACTCGAGTGCGATTTATTCCAATCGAAACATTGATCGACCGCGAAACGAATATCTTTTGGCCTACCTAAAATCTCGTTGGGATCCCGTATCATCTGATTCAGATTCTCAATCAGGCGCAGATTTCGTTTCAGTCGCTCTGTATTGCTACCGGAATGCTCGACACACACAACTGCGTACCCGTGAGAAGCTAAATGCTGAGCTTGTGCGAAGTGAGTCTCTAAATTCCCTCCATCTCCATGCGAAACGACAACAATTGGAAATGGTCCACCGGTTTTAGGGATGTGTACTTGCATCGGAACGGGGCGTATTTGAAGAGCATTTGATCGCCCAGGTTGAGGGCGAACCCGCGAAGCTTGAGGCCGTCGCCATCTGCTCCGAAGGCCCGTTGGTGACTCCGGTATCTCTTCGATCTGGTCGCGGCTATCCTGTAACTTTGGAAAATCAAGGACTTCAACTGAAAACGGTCCAGGGCTCGAACGATCTTGTACGGACCCAATGGCTGGTTCCATCGCAGCAGCAGTCACGCGTTGCATCAAAAAAAACAGCATCAAACCCGTAGTTGCATTGCAGACCACATGCCACAAAACTACCAAGCAAAAATTCCCATTCCAGAAGGAGGGCCTTAGGTGCGGCATCGTTGCGACCATCCATTCACATCTCACGTGACAAATACGGAAAAAATTAGTAGCCATCCAAAGGTATCCCAGAATCGATTCCGTCGATAACTCAAACCAAACCTACTGTCCATAACGACGACTAGACTCTTGTCCGGTCAGGAGAAAAAGACAATTTTCTAGCCTCTGACTTGCTGAGTATACTACCTCTCGAGGTTATATTTATGCTGCAGACTAAAGCCTAAACATGTCTTCGGCAATTCGATTACCCAACACATGCAAATATACCCACCTCGCATTCAAACGCTTACAACAACTACCTTCCTCATTTCTATATGGGCGGTGACCACACTCGCTCCGTCGACGATCGCTCAGTCCAAGCCGGAACCGGTAGCTTCGACTCGAATCGGCGACCGCATTCTTGAAGTGCATGCAGTGGTTGAAATGCCCGATCAAGCACTTCCGATTTATTGGCATGATTCCTTGCAGTTTGCCGATCGGAATTACCTCAAGCAATTGAATATCGAGTTGGGTATCACGCCATGGGACAAACTAGACCCGAAGAACATCCAGCCTGGTTTACCCTTCGGCGGATCCAAAACGTACGTACTCGGTCTGCTTTTACTCAACAGCGATGGGAGTGCTCCGGGGGCCATCTCCAGTACATGCACCGCCTACCGCGCCGTTTCGGAGTCAGGAACGACGGTGAGTAAATGGCCTACCGGCATCGAATCTCCTGTTCAGCAATCCACCAGATACGCATGGGATTATCGATTAACACCCTTCATCGTCCAAATCCCGAGTGGAACTACGGTCCTTCATGGGCTCGAAGGTGTACTCCTGACGATCCCTGGTATTCAGGGGCAGATTCAATTCGATGACCAAAAAATATCGAAACAGTTTGTCGGCGATAACAACCTATTTGCGTTTGGGCTCGGTTCCGAACGCGTTCCATTGGGACTAGCTCTTCGTTTCGGCCTGTTTACGAAGCGAACTCAGCTCAAAAATCGCAAGGACAGCAAGCAACCCGCAAGCGCTATTGAGCAACTCGGGGCTTCAATCCCCGAAATGCAGTTCATTTATTCACTCGTAAGAAAAGATGGTAAATCTGTTTCGCCCAATGCAACAAGCAATTTCTCCGATAGCCTGAAAGCACAACAAGAGATCATCCGCGATGCGAGGAAGGTTGTATCGAGCATGGTGAAGTCGAAGAAACTTGACGCTGAGAAAGTCAGTTTTTTCATGTCTGATAACGAGCTGGATTTCCTATTCGCGCAGCTTGGCTTTAATGACATCGCCGAGTTCGATAGACTCCAGATCGCCTACACGATGCCAACGGGAGGGATCATTCCCGAACGCTTTGTTTTTGACAAAGTTCCGCTAACTCAGTACGGTGATAAAAGCGCCATCAATGACTATGTATCGCGATTGCGAACTGCGTCTCAGGAAAGCAACTTGAACTCCACGAATTCAACGACCCGAATCCTTAGAACGTGGCAGGACGCGACTGGTAAATTCCGCGTTGAAGCGAAACTCTTGGAAGTGACCGAAGAGTCCGTGAAACTTGAGAAATCAGATGGTAAGCAAATCAGCGTGCCCTTGCGCAAGCTAAGCCTCGATGACCTTCAGTATCTTGATACGCTCAAATAACGCACCCTCGACTTGGTGTTAGCACGAAACCACAGAGCGGAGGAACTCCTTTCTGATTTCGCGGTGTACAAGCTATGGCTAACACACCTCTAGCTTGATGTTGGCGCAGATCCCCTGAAGAACTCGTTGATAATACGGGTAGTCGAAATAACGATCAGTTCGGCGATGATGGAAACCAACCTTGCGACAACCGCAGAGGCCAATGCAATGGGTTGAGGCACCAAGGATGACATCAGCCACATCGAAACAATTTCACGAACCCCGGCTCCACCTGGTAGCATCGACAGGAAACCAGCGAGTGCCCCCAAGCTCATGCTGGTGACGCAGACCATCCATCCCTGCACGGTGACAATTTCAGGTTTTGGTGAAATCCCCATCAAAAGTATCCAAGTCGCAGTGCCTTGAAGCATCCACCCTAAAACGCTCCAGAGGCACGTTCGGAGCATCATCCACGATGTGATGGACCGAGCCACCACCTCGGGCATTCGCCCAACACGACTCTGAGAAATCTTAGACACGATGGCACGAAAGGGATGCGGAAGCAAGGCGAGCAGCGCGATCGGGATCCCTGCCAACGCACTCCATCGCAGCCATGGCGGCGGATTCATGGCTTGGAGAAAAACGGCTCCTAGGATCGCTCCTGTCGCCAAGCTTGTCAGCGTTTCAATAAAGACACTGACAATCGCAGGTCGCACCAACACCCCGTACCGGTGGAGTTCAGTAATCCTCAATAGGATCGCCATGGCTTTCCCCGGCACGTACTTGCCCAAATGCCCTAAAAAGTAGGCATAGATAGCGGGTCGCCACGCAATCGGTTGCTGAAAATCGCGCAGGGTTTGAACCCAACCGATGCACGCAGGAAAAAGAGCGATGATATTGCAGGCGAATCCAAGAAGTATCAGCGGCCAACGAACCTTCTGCCAGGACAATTCCGCGGGAGCTAACCGTAATTCCTGGACAGCTCGCTGGATCGCAAGCCCCACAAACACGACAACGATCAGGAATATCGCCAGCCGGACGATTCCTTTGGTCCATCGCATTCGACTGCGGGTAACTGCAGGTGAGCCATCGCTGAGCATTGGGTCGGGAAAGCGATCGTGCAAGGTACTGCGGCCCGTGTTAGAATCCCGGCCAAGGAATTAGCAATTTGGCCTGAAGCGAATAGCCACCAAGTTAGTTCTAATTCTTTCTTTGGGCAACTGCTCGAATCGAAACTTTATCCACCAAAGCCACACACTTATGGCCCGCTATATTTCGTTCGCTGTTCTTTTCGCGATCCTGATCGTTATCGGCGTCCTGTTTTACAAAGTGATGATCGGGTTCTTCGTACCGGTATTCATGGCGGTAGTGTTGGTCGTGGTCTTCCGGCCATTGCACCGTTGGGTGCTAGCTAAAGTTGGAGGTCGAGATCATGTGGCGGCCAGCATCACCACGATTCTTATCGTTCTGATTGTCCTGCTGCCCACCGCGCTGATCCTGTCCCTTGCCGCGGTACAAGGTGCAAAACTTTTTGAGAATCTCAATGAATCGAGCATACGCGTCGGCTTAAGTAAACTGAGGGCGAACGAATACATCAATCTGGAATCGCCATGCGCCGCCCAGCTTCGATCGATCCAGAACAAAGTTCAGGACATCCAAAAGGAAGTATCCGAGGCCAATATTTATGACGAGGTAACGCAATCTCAAGGTCGATTGGCTGGGGATGTGCTCGAAATTCGAAACCAACTCAAAAGCATCCCATCTACCATCGTTCGGTTTCAGTGGGACAAACTCTCCAACCAGATCGTCGAGAACCGAAAAACAGCAGCCACACCGATCGCCCATAGCGAAGTAGATACGGCGCTTAAGCAATCGATGGACGAGCTTCAGCAAGCCCTTGATGCGTTGACGAAAGCGATTCCCGATGCCATCAACGATCCGAGCAAGATGGATCAACTGCAGGAAGAAAAGACGAGTTGGGAAAATCGAAAACCGATCGTGGATCGCTTGAATGAAAAAGAAAACCAATGGTTACAGGAGATGTGGGTCCACACCACCAGAGTCGTCTTCGATACCGAACTGGCATCGGCGAAAATGGGGATCGCCTTGAACGAATTAGCCTTTTCTGAAGATGGAAATCTAGCCCGCTTGCAGGAATCAGCGTGGCAGTTGGCAGGCAAATGGCAAGACGTCCGAGACGCGATCCTGGGTGGTAGAGTTGTCGGTTTCCTGAAGGATCTTGCAAATCCATCGTCGGAACAAGTTCGCACACTGTTGCAGAACGCATTGGATTATGTTCGCCCTCGGCTCATTTCGTTCGGGGGCGATTCGGCGGCTTTCATCATTCGACTGTTGGTCGGTTCTTCGATTTTGCTACTGGCTCTTTACTTCTTCCTTTGCGATGGTCCAGGAATGGTTCGATCGATGATGGATCTCAGCCCACTCGACGACCGCTATGAAATGGAACTGCTGGCTGAATTTGACCGAACATCGAGAGCTATCGTGTTGGCAACGATCTTATCGGCGCTCGCCCAAGGAATCACTGCAGGCATAGGGTATTACGTGGCGGATATGCCCTCCTTGGTCATGCTGACAGCTCTCACGACGGTTTGCGCCTTGATACCATTTTTCGGCACCGCCATCGTTTGGATTCCTGTGTGTATATACTTGGCTGTCTACGAAGAACGAATCGTCGCGGCGAGCCTATTGGCCGCATGGGCGTTGCTCGTCGTTGGCACGATTGACAACTTGGTCAAGGTCTTCATTTTGCACGGCCAGAGCCAGCTACACCCTCTGCTGGCATTACTGCGCGCTCTCGGCGGCATCCAATCACTTGGTCCCATAGGAATTGTTGTCGGCCCACTCGCAGTCACACTGCTACAAACGACGCTGGGGATAATTCGACACGAATTGACGGAAATGAAAATCGGCGAGGATAACCCGGAGGGTGACCCCAAGGCCAAGACGTTCAGCGAATTGATCCGCAAAGTCAAACGTCCGGATGCCGTGGACGACCGCAACGCGGACTTGGGGGCTAAGGACTCGGCTGAAAAAGAACCGATCCGAAATATGGCAATCTCGGGCAGCGAGAACGATATTGATGCCAGCCAAAGCAAGGGGCTTGGAAGCGATGGTAAATCACCTGGCGCATCGCCAGCGTGATTGCATCCATTGCATTACCTGGTACTGTGCGCCTTATCAGTGCCAGTTAGTATTGCCTTATGTTGATGGCGTGGCGATGGCTTGATCATCGTCCGCAGCTCCATCCGTAAAGTCTCGAACGTAGATCATGCCATGGTCTGTTGTGCGGAAGTTGAGTCGTTGAAGCAATCTCGTGCATGCGGGATTTTGCACCGAAGCTACAACGCGAACCGCTCGCTTCCGCTCCGTCTGAAGTTGCCGTAGCGACTCCGCGATCAAATGAATCAACCGCTCGCGATTTTCCTCATCGTCGGGAATCGATGGAAGTTTCAATCGAGCGGTAGCGGAATCCACGCCTCGTATGGTCGCATCCGGATACCAGAGCATCACTTCCATTTCAGTCCGGTCTGGCCGCCGCGATACCAGACTAAATCGGACTTGATCGCAATGCCCCAAAACAGTGCTGATCCACCAGTTCGATTGATAATCGTCCAAGACACGACTAATGGTGCATGCGCGTCGGATGGAGATTTGCATTCGGTCCATGGGCGGCCGAAATGAGTCCAGCGAAACTTCCCAACACTCGGTTGGAATGCTCGGCTGAAAGCGACCCGAGATCAGCCAGTTTTGAAGACGCTGATCCGCAGCAGACACCCCCATCCGATTGTCACCCTCTGCGATACCTAAATAGAACGAACTGGACTCCAATGCTCCGACTGCCAAACATCGCTTCAACCCCGCCGCTTGCAAACGCTCGCATGCGTGTTGCAAAAGCAATTTGGCAATCTCGTCATCTTCTATGTGTGGCCGAACGCACATACGGTGAACCATGCCGGTATCATCGCTGAGGTTCTTTCCAGCTTCGTCTAAAGCCGCTCCGAAATGAATCAATCCGTGGGCTTCACCTTGAGAATCGATCGCGAGGAGTAAATGATCAGGTGCAAAATATGCTTTGCTGAGGATGCATTGGTCCCATAAACTTGCATTGCATCGAGAGGGGGACCCGAAGGCAGAGTGGTGGTCGGACCAAATATGTGCGAGCGAAGGAGTATCGGTGTTGAGAAACGACCTAATGCTCCACACGTTGCTCATCCCAAAACCGGAGGAACTCGGAAACATTCCTCATCATGTGATGGGGCATTTTTCAAGACTTCGGCCCTTGGAAGGGACGTCGATTCATGGTCGCGAGCGAGAACGTTCGTGAGTTCAAACGCATGGACCATTGGTTCGACACCCTCGGTATCAACTTCAGAGAGTTGATTCACCAGATCCAGCACCTTCGAAAGTTGCGTTGACAATTCGGATATTTCGCCTTGATTAACGCGAAGCTTCGCGAGAGTTGCAACTCTTTGGATATCTAAAGCGCTGATGCCCATGTTCGCAATCTAGAAGAGATAATCGGCCAGAGCAGCCCCGAATAAACCAATCGATTTTCTTGGGCTTTGGGACGGAGCGAGTCGCAGCCTTCGGCCATCATCAACGGCCGAGATCTTCGGGCCGCGACAATGCTTACGACTTCCGTGCTACTGAGGAAACGCGAAGGGCTTGTTTCGCACTGCCTTGCGAATCCGGCCACTGCGAATGCATTGGGTGCAAACTCGCATTGTCCGCACTTCACCGTTAGGCAACGAGGCCTTGATCGTCTGAAGGTTTGGCAGGAAGCGTCGTCGGGTGATTCCGGTGATCTTGGTACCGACACCACCCAAGTACTTTGCCTTACCTCTGGTCTCAATCATGTTGCCAACCTGAGGGGATTTTCCGCAAACTTCACAAGCTCTAGCCATGACAAACCTGTCTCAAGCGACTCATCAAAAAGGGAATTTTTACTATCTCGCGTTTTCCGAAGGGCCCGAAAGTATAGCCAGGGGTAAACTGGAATCAATGTCAAAACGACTTTCCGTGCCATCGAAGGGGGGGAAGAGTGCCGATTCCGACGCAACAACCCTCCAGGTTTATTTTGGGTTTTCGGAACTTCCCTCGGTTTTGCCCCGTTCCGACGTTCCATTCGCCGGTTGCGACGGAGGCTTGGGACTGGCTTGGGACTGGCTCGTTCGCAGGAATAGTTGCAAAAATTTGGCATAACGAGGTTTTTCGTCGACAACGCAGGCCGGAAAACTCGCCCGGAAGGCGTGTTTCAGCCCAGACTTCACGAAGAGCGCGATAAGACGTCTGCACCCCACAATTGTGCAAAACCATCCGGAGGGGTACACTGCTCCTCGAAATCCATAACCATCAACGCCGTAAAGACTTGCGGTACATCTCCGAGTCGTTTCTGGAACCATGAGCACGCAGAAGTTTACAAGGGAGTTCTCGAGCGTTGTGGAGGCGGCTGGCAATTTAGCGTTGGAAATCAAGGCCGATGCCGTTCTATTCTTGCTCGATGGTGCTACGGACTGGGAACGCCTACGCGATCTGATCCCCTCGGAAATCGGCAGAATCCTGGTGGCCGCCGACCGCGAAGAAGATCTCGAAGCGGCCACCGGTTTCGGATTAACACCGCTGGTGCTGAACAAAGAGGACTCCCCCCTCCTGGAAAGATTGCAGCACGCACTTTTGGAAGCGGTCGCCGACGAACTTCTCGCTAATCATTGCGATGTAGTCGCAGTGTATTGTGGATTTGAAGCCAATCGGATGGATTCGATCAGCATCATCAAACTCGATGAACGGATGCGGCGTTTCACCAGCCGAGACTTGCAGCGTTTGGAAACTGCGGTCCCATTAAACAATCTGAAAATCGTCATCGATCTGGCCGTCCAAATTGGTCGAGAAGGACGCGAGGGCAAGAAAGTCGGCACGCTCTTCATCGTCGGGGATACCCGCAAGGTGATGACGCACTGCAAGGACAGTGGCTTCGACCCACTCAAAGGATACAGCCGCAAAAGTCGGAACCTGCATGACCCTCGGGTCCGCGAAGACATCAAAGAAATCGCCCAAATGGATGGTGCCTTTGTGGTCTCGCCGGATGCCATCGTCGAACGCTCTCGCCAGATCATCGAAGTGTTGCATGAAAATTTGCAACTCTCGAAAGGATTGGGGGCACGACATTGGGCCGCCGCTGCGATCAGTCAGCGGACCAAGGCCATTGCAATCGTGGTAAGCCAATCGAGCGGTACGGTGCGGGTGTTTCAGAATGGCATGCTCGTCTTGCGCATCGAACCGATGGACCAAGCGGTCAAGTGGCAAGAATTCAATTTTGAACCACCTCCGAACGAAGCCTCGGATTGATCGGCCAACGAGTAGTTTCTATGACTAGTTTGGAGCAAGACAGCCACACTGCACCTATCGATGTCGCTGAAGACAGCGGTCACGGAGGCGAGAGAGCCCCGTTCGTGGCGGTAGTTACCGGCTCGAGCAGTGGTATCGGTCAAGCCATCGCGATTGAGTTTG
>VGZN01000123.1 GCA_016872635.1 Planctomycetota bacterium
TGAATACTTGTACCATGAATATTGTTTGCTTTCCTTCGGCTATCGCGACCTGTCTGTTGTTATTCGGATTGACGGTTGACATCAATGGCCAAGAGCCGAGTGATGAATCATTGAAAAAAGAAGTTTCTCCAAGCGAGGTCGCTCAGTATTTGGAGGGTGTGTACAAGGAGGCGTTGCCACCCGAAGGGGCCAAGATGCTGATGGCCATCGTACAAGGGTCACAGATGCGTTCGGGAGAGGGTTGGTTTGGACCCGCTCAGAGTCGCTTTGATTACGCTTGGTTGTGCAAAAAGTGTAACGTCGATGATAGCGCAAAGGGGATTGCTCGAGCTCGATTTCCCGGTCCGGACACACTGTTCTCAGTCCTGGACCGAAACCGCGATGGGATCATTCAAGCGGCCGATTTGGATTGGTCTGAGTCCAATCCTTACGTCGAACAAGCGTATATGTTGAATCGGATTTTTCGCAAGCTCGACAAAAAGGGAGATGGTGCGATAACCCGAGAGGAGTGGTTGAAGGTTTTCGAGGATACCGCACAAGCAGACGATGAACTGACCGCAGAAGATTTTTCTGGGGCATTGCTCGCCGGGTATACCGGATCGTTTTCTCCTGGAGACCGACCCGATACAGCGCAATTGATCCGAGGTTTATTCGCGGGCGAAATCGGTTCGATGCTCGAGGGCCCCAAGGTTGGCCAACAAGCCCCACTGTTTCGACTGAAGCGAGCACAGCAAGAGGGCTTCATCGATTTGTCCAATATGATTGGAGACAAACCGTTGGTTCTCGTTTTCGGAAACTTTACTTGCGGTCCGTTCCGTGCATTCTATCCAGCGGTAGACCGACTCTATGAAAAGTATCGCGATCGAGCGAACTTCCTGATGGTCTATGTTCGCGAAGCACACCCGAGCGATGGCTGGAAAATGGAATCGAATACCAAGGTAGGTGTGGATGTTTCGCAGCCGAAGTCATTCGATGAACGCATCGGTGTCGCGAATCAGTTTTGCACAAAACTCAATCCGAAGATGCCGGTAGTGGTCGACGAGTTGAGCGATCCAGCAGGGCATGCCTATAGTGGTATGCCAGCGAGACTTTATGTGATCGACACCCAAGGCAAGGTTGCCTTCAAAAGTGGCCGCGGTCCATTTGGGTTCAGTCCACCGGAATTGGAGCAAGCCTTAGCGATGAGCTTATTAGAAATAAAAAACGCTGTTGTGGCGAATGGTGAAGAGCGGGACTTGGGAACTCTCGTCCCCATGAGCGATGAGGAAACATGGAAACGTATGCCGCCGACGGTAGCACACGGAGAAATGCCGTTGCCGAATTGGGCAAAGATCATGGCCAAGCAACTTCCGCGGACGACCGCTGCCATGTTGCAATTAGATTACATCCATCGAACACAGAGCCCGCTCGATCCGAAGCTACGAGCCAAGTTTCGGCTGGTGATCGCGATGGCGAATCGCTGCGATTACTCGAAAAATGTAGCGATTGCAGACGTCGTTCGGGCGGGAGGAGATGAGCGTGAAGTCCAGCATATCGTCAATGGCTCCGATACATGGCCAGAAGAAGAAAGGTCGGCACTACGATTTGCGGAGTTGCACACCTTGCAAGCTCCATCGATTGAGGATTCCCATTTTGAAGAGTTGCGGAAACGATATGGGGATAAGCAGGTCGCTGCGATGGTACTGCTTGGGGCTTATGGGAATTTCCAAGATCGCGTATTGCTGGGGCTGAACGTCCAGTCGGAAGGCAAAACTCCGTTACCACCTCTTCAAGTCACTTTTGCACCGGATGCATTCCAGAATCGTCCGGTCCTACCCGCGAACCAACCGGTGCCCGAACTGATTTCAGGCGGAATCGATGTCATCAGCGAAGATGGAGATTGGGGCGAAATTCGGTTTGAAGATTTGCAAGCTAGAGTAAAAGGGCAATTATCGCGCAAGCAGCGACTGCCGACACCGACATGGGAGGAGGTTGCAAAACTTCTACCCGCAGATTTCAATGCAAAGCCGACACGGATCGTATGGAATCTAGTCTGCATGGGGTATGTTCCCGAGTTGGCGTTACCATGGTCGACGACGACTCGAACGATGTGGGTTGAAGCCCCTCAGGACCGAACCTTGGAAGAGAGTCTTTTTTGGGTGCAAACTCGCACTATCGAGTGCAATTATTGCATGGGGCATTGCGAGATGCTCTTAGAAGTTGCTGGGCACAGCCGATCTCAAATCGACGAACGTTTGCGACGGTTGGCAAGCAACGATTGGTCGGCGTTTCCTGAGAAGGAGCAACGAGCTTATGCATACGCTCGCCAACTGACCAAGACGCCTTGGACGCTCAAGCCTGAGGACTTTGGAGCACTTGCAAAAGACTATGGTGAGCGCGATGCAATGGCGATTTTCTTTTGGCTCTGCCGAGGATTATACATGACCCGGGTTTCCGATGGGTTTGGATTGCAATTAGAGTCGGATAACGTCTTTGCAGACTTCGCCAAGCAAGCCGAAACCAAATGACCGACGGGTGGTCCTGTGGTGAGCTAGAATGGAAGCAGGCTAAGCGATGATATCGTGGATGACTTTGCCTGAAACATCGGTGAGTCGATAATCGCGGCCGCTGTGCCGATAGGTAAGTCGTTCGTGGTCGATTCCCATCAGGTGCAAAATCGTTGCATGAAGATCGTGCACATGGACCCGGTTTTCGATCGCTGACAATCCGAATTCGTCGGTGGCACCGTAACTCATCCCGCCACGAACGCCTCCCCCTGCCATCCATACCGTAAAACCGTAGTGATCGTGATCGCGACCTTTCTGGCCTTCGGATGTAGGCGCACGACCGAACTCGCCGCCCCATATCACCAACGTATCATCGAGGAGCCCACGTTGCTTCAGATCGATCAGCAATGCCGCGATCCCTTGGTCGCAGGCATCCGCAAGTCGCTTGTGCCCTCCCACAATATCATCATGACCTGTATCCCAAGCGATGTCATATCCATCGATCGAGTGAGATAATTGGACACATCGAACACCTCGTTCGATCAAGCGACGCGCTAGTAAGCAGCCTTTGGCGTATTCGCTGTTTCCGTATAACTCCAACGTAGCAGCCGTTTCTCGCTCAGTATCAAAAGCCTCAGGTACCGCCATCTGCATACGAAACGCCATCTCCATCGTTTGGAGGCTCGTCTCCAATTGGGGGTCCCGTTGCTGCTGCTCCATGTGGAATCGGTTGAGCTGTGAAAGCAGGTCGAGTTGCTGCCGCTGGTCAACCGCAGAAAGTTTGTTGTTTTTCAAGTTTTTAAGGACGCTTTCGACGCGCATCTCATGGATATTGATGTAGGTTCCAGCGTAGGCGCCTGGCAGAAATGCGTTCCCCCAATTCGCCAGCGTACCGCGGGGTTGGGCATGAGGACTCATGGCGATGAATCCTGGTAGATCCTGGTTTTCTGAACCGAGTCCGTACACCATCCAGGAGCCCATGCTGGGCCGGTTTGGTTGAAGGTGCCCGACATTCATCATCATGATGGCCCCCGCGTGTTCAGGGATATCGGTGTGCATGGAATGAATGAAGCAAATGTCGTCCACGCATTGGGCAACCTTAGGGAAAATATCGCTCACCCATTTTCCGCACTGCCCGTATTGCTTGAACCCGAATGGCGATGGCATCAACCCGTTCTTCGTGTTCCGAAGAGACTTGCGATCGACCGACTCCGGGCGTTGTCCTGCATGCTGCTCAATGGCAGGTTTGTAGTCGAACGTGTCAACTTGTGAGGGACCACCCGGCATGAACAACTGGATCACCCGCTTTGCCTTTGGAGCAAAGTGCGGAGCAGCCGCTGCGATCGAATCCATGCCGACTGCCGGGGAGCTAATGAGCCCCCCTTCGGCGAGGACGCTCGCCAGCCCTAGGGTCCCGAAGCCCGCTCCGATGCGTGAAAGCATTTCGCGACGAGAGGTTGTTAGCGATGGATGGCGATGAAACATGAGCAATTCCCTGGCTTCAAAATGTATAGGATTAAGGCATATACATGAACTCGTTGGAACCGAGCAACGCTTGGCAGTACCGCTCCCACAGATTCGCGCGATCCGAGTCGCCTTGTGCTTTGCCGAGAAACCCGAGGCCTAGAGATAACTCTGGTTGGGTCACGCTGCGTTGGTACAACAATTGGTAAGCGCGTTTTATGCGGTCCGAATCGATAGATGCTTCGTTGGTTAGCCTTTCCGACAATGCCCGGGCTCGCTGTTGCATAAAGGGGCTATTGAGAAGAAATAAATACTGCTGAGGGACGATGCTGGTGGGGCGTTTAGCCACCGAGCTGCGCATCAATGGGAAATCAAAAAGTCGAAGGAACTCGTCGGTTGGAAAGACATCACCGTTGCGGCTGACTTTAAAGTACAACGTCCTGCGGCGACTTTCCAAATTGTCGGTTGGAGGCCCCCCCAACTTCAGATCGATTTCACCTGTCACGAAGAGCAAGGCATCGCGCCAGACTTCCGCGTCCATCCGTCGAGGATTCATTCGCCATAACAACCGGTTATCGCCATCTTTTGCGAAGCTCGCATCGCTCATATCCGTAGATAGTTGATAGGCCGAAGACATCATGATGGTTCGATGCAAGGCCTTGATCGATCCTGTTTCGAGCAAGTTTGCCGCGAGCCAATCCAGCAATGGGGGATGAGTCGGTTTTTCCCCGAGGGCTCCGAAATTGTTGGGCGTTCGTACTAGGGCTTGACCAAAGTGATGCATCCAAACTCGGTTGACGAATACGCGTGCGGGAAGCGGGTTGCCGGGATCGGCGATCGCCTCGGCCAACTGCCGCCGCCCACTGCCGTCTGCGAATGAACTACGCTCTTCTGCAGTTAGTATTTTCAAAAAACGACGAGCGACGATCGGACCTGGCTTTAGCAAATTCCCACGAATGGCAACCGCCATGTCGGACGCGCCCGTATCGTGAAGTGCATGGGCTTTGTCGTAGGAAGGTGGAGACGATTTTTTGAGCTTCTCAAGCTGGCTCTCTTCGCTTTGGATCCGTTCAGCAAGTTCTTTTTTCTTCTCTCCGTCGTTGGACTCGCGATGTTCTTTGCGAGCGGTCTCGAGATTTTTCTCTTGGGCTTGGATCAGGCCTTGATGATGCCGGAAGGTATTAACAACATCGTCGGACACGAGGGGAATTTCATGCGTGGCGCTGTTGTTGAAGATACCAGCGAGCGAGTAGTAATCCTCTTGCGGCAACGGGTCGAACTTGTGATCGTGACAACGGGCACATGCGACCGTCAAACCGAGCATTGCTTGGCTCAGCGTGTCGATGCGGTCTGACAATGTTTCCGCGCGCGCTTGGGCGGTACTATCTGGATCGCCACCATCGCTGATGTAATTTGGCCCGAGCGCCAAAAACCCTGTCGCAATCGAGTCTGATTTGTCGCCGATTAAATCTCCTGCGATCTGATACCGCAGGAAATCACGGAATGGCATATCGTTGTTCAAGGCGTCGGTCACCCAATCGCGATAGCGCCACGCATTTTCGTAGGACGCATTGTCGAGGAACCCACCGAAACCCTCGCTGTAGCGAGCGACGTCGAGCCAATGCCTCCCCCAACGTTCGCCATATTGCTTCGACGCTAGCAACGAATCGATAACCGAGGAAACGGCATTAGTAGGATCCGAGCTATAAGCAACTTCAAAGGAGATGACATCTTCCGGCGCAGGAGGTAATCCGATCAGGTCCAAATAGATCCTGCGGAGGAGGAGGCGAGGCTCTGCGGGTCGAACTGG
Source organism: Planctomycetota bacterium (assembly GCA_016872635.1). Taxonomy (GTDB): domain Bacteria; phylum Planctomycetota; class Planctomycetia; order Pirellulales; family Pirellulaceae; genus JBKCUI01. The sequence continues at coordinate 5,761 of VGZN01000123.1, forward strand.
CTCGAGCTCATTTTCCTCCAAGGCTGCTAAGAGAAATTGATCCAGGGGTGTTTGAACCCACGCTTCGTTGCGAACACTCGGGGGAGTCGGTTTTCGAATAGGCTGGAACGACCAGTGTTCCGCCCCCCATTTGGACCAGTCGTACGGTGGCGAGGAAGCACCTGGAGGGGTCGCTGTTGGCGTATCACCTTGGGTCCTGGGCCATGGTGCACCCATCTCGACCCATCTGGCAAACGTGGAAACTTGTTCATCGCTCAGCTTGCGATCGGGAGGCATCTCAAGCCCCTTCCAGCGAACAGCTGCCAACAAAAGGCTATCATCTGGCTTTTGAGGAACGACGGCCGCCCCAGATTCGCCACCTTGGATCGCGAACGCACGGCTATCCAACCGCAGCTTCCCTTGGATGGTCGAGGACGTACCGGCATGGCATTCAAAGCAATGTTCTACCAACAATGGCCGGACACGGTTCTCGAAAAAATCGAGTTGTTCCTGCGTAAATGCGTCTGATGCAGGTTCATCGCCATTCGAGAAAGATTCGACAAATGCCATGAAGCCGAGTGTGGAGCACAGCAGAACAAGTTCCCACAGGCCCGAGGAAATCAGCGACCAGGTCTGGCGAGTGCGAACTGTACAAAGGTGTTCGTTCACAAGAAGGTTCGCGGTGGGTGAGGAGGGAAGTAAAGGCTGGAGTCTCCATCATAGCCGATCTCCCCTTGATTTTCCTTGCGACTATCAAAAAACATACCCCTTAGAACATCTTTCCACGAATAGACTGTGCTGCGTCGATTTGGTTTCCGTCAACACCATTCGACCGGGAAACCCCACACGCCACGAAGCGGCCAGAGAAAAGAGTTTATTTTGCGACGAATCAGTTCTGGCTGCGCCTCCGCCCAGCGGAGGCTCGTGCCCTTGAGCAGATCGGTCCAAGTTTCTTGAGGCGCGTTTTCGAATCAGTGAATGCAGGCAATTCTAAACCGAGTGCTTGGTGTATCATTGGAGCTTCGCACACGCGGATTGCTATGTCGAACGGCAAAGCGCAGCATTAGTCACTTCAGCGGTATCTAGGGTACTTCGGTATCGGATCAAAGAGAAAGCCAGCGTCGGGATGAAGGTAGTACCAGCAGCACGGTTTGTTACCAAGGCTTGGATGACCGTTTGGATCATGTGGTTGGGATGGTACAGCGGTGGGCAAACCGAGTGCCGAGGGGAGGTTATTGTTCCGGGGCTTTCGAGCAAACATCCATTGAACGCGTCGCAGGTCGGTTGGTTGCTCCGCTCCGAACTTCAATGCGCGGCATGCCACGGTAAAGCGAAAACCGAATTGGAGCAGGCGGAAGGCGATTTCGGGCTCGAGAAAACAGCTCCGGACTTATCCAGCGTCGGAGCACGAATTGCTCCGGACTACCTAATGCGGTTCCTTCAGTCACCGAGTACAGTCCACCCGGGAACGACCATGCCCGACATGCTTCTCTCACGCTCGCCCGAGGACCGCACCACAATCGCAACGGCTCTGACTCATTTTCTCGTGTCACAGTCGCAAGAACGCTTTCACGATGATTCGGTGTCGCGTGAACGGATCGAAGAAGGCGGTTCGCTCTTTCATTCCGTGGGCTGTGTGGCTTGCCACGAGCCCAAAATCAAGTTGGTTCAAGAGTTTGAAGGAGAAGACGAGGAGCTAGAAGAGGTCCGAAAACGAGAACCTTCCAACACAGAGCCAACACGTGGGCTCTCGCTGGAGCATTTGCCGGGCAAATACAGCAAGGGATCGCTGAGCGAGTTTTTGTATCGCCCGCTCAATGTGCGATCGTCAGGCCGCATGCCTGATATGAAGCTCACTCCGTCGGAATCCGACGCAATCGCATCCTATTTGGTCGGTCAGAGTGCTCCAGACTCTCAAGCGCGAAAAGCGTTAACGATCCAACCAGAACTCGTTGAGCGTGGAAAAAAGTACTTTGAAGAATTGAACTGTACCGCTTGCCATGCGCTTCCGGGTACCGTTCCTGGAGAAAAGAGGGCGGCGATCGACCATAGCAAACTCTCGCAAGGATGTGTTTCCGACAAGCCTGGCAAGGGGCCTCGATTCTCTTTGGATCAAAAGCAATTAGCGGCCATCTTTGCATCTTTTCGAACAGAATCGGATCCTAAGCCCACAAAGGAACTCCTTAAAGAGCACGATCAGATTGCGTTGACACTGACGGCGTTCAATTGTATCGCCTGCCATGTGCGAGACTCGTATGGAGGCGTTTCAAAAGACAGAGATCTGTATTTTCGTGGTACGGAGATGAATCTCGGGGATGATGGGAGAATCCCACCGCCATTGACGTTGTTAGGTGCAAAACTACAGCCAGCATGGCTTCAGCGAGTTCTGTTTGATGGCGAGAGTGTGCGACCTTATATCACCACGCGCATGCCGCAGTATGGAAACACAAACCTTCAGCATTTCACGGACTTGGTTGCCAAGACCGACACGCTCGACGGCGTGGAGTTACGAACACCGAGTCCAGAGAGTCGATCAGACGAGGAGAAAGCACTCGAGCGCCGATTGCGTCCTGCAGCTCAAGAACTGCTCGGTGATAAAGGACTCAACTGCATCGCTTGTCACAATTTCAATGGAAAGCCATCACCGCTTAATAAGGGAATCGATTTGATGACCACGCGTGAGCGGTTGCAGCCAGCTTGGTTCGATCGATTTCTGAGGAACCCTGGCGGATATCGCCCTCGCATCATTATGCCCTATTCGTGGCCTGATGGAGTCGCTGCCTATAAAAATATTCTCGATGGAGATACCAATCTACAGATTGAAGCCATCTGGTATTACCTGTCACTCGGCACATCGGCTGCAGATCCTTCGGGGATACGAAGGCCAGAAACGAAGTTAAGTGTTTCGGACTCGGTTCGAACCTATCGCGGTCGCAGTGGCGTCGCTGGGTTCCGTGGGATTGCAGTCGGCTATCCCGAGCGGATCAACTATTCGTTCAACGCGGAAACGGGAACACTTACCGGTATATGGAAAGGAGACTACATCCGGGTGGATCGCGGCGGGCAAGGCTCCGGGAACTTCAATCCAGCTTCGAGTCCCGTGACCTTTGCCCAAGACACGTCGTTTATCGCCGATTGGGATTCGACAGCACCGTGGCCGGTACGACCAGTGATGACGAAAGAAGCCCCTGCGAACCCGAATCCTCTTTATCCGAAAAATTTGGGGTATCAATTCCGTGGATACTATTTCGGAGCGTCCAACAACCCAACTTTTATGTACAGTTCAGCCGAGATCCAAATCGAAGATCGCTCCAAGGTGATTGACGAAGGGCATCGCTTGATGCTCCAGCGTACGATCGCTTTCCAATCATCGTCGGATCAGTCCCGATGGTTTCGTGCGATGACCGGAGACATTACCGAAAGTGCCCCGAACGTGTATACAGGTAAAAACATTACGCTTACTGTACCCAAGGTGAAGGTACTGCTTCGCGAAGACCCAAGCGATGTTGATTCCAAAGAGTTGCTGTTGAAGCTGGAGATTCCCAAAGGTTCCTCGCAGATCGAATTGACTTATGAATTGCAATAAGAATCGAATGAGACCATCGAGCAGAAATAGGAACGAACGGGAATTGCCCTTCGGCCTTGGCATGATCTTGATGGCGTGGTTCTGCATGATTGCCGCCTTGGGGGGGCGTATCGACGCCGAGGAGGTTGGGCAAAGGTGGGGCACCGAGTTGCGCGAGCGCGAGTACTATCCGATAGTGAGTATCCCCATCCCCAAGGATTTGGTGATCGAAGCGGGTGCCTTTGAGGTGCTACCGGACAAAAGAGTGGCTGTTGCGACGCGGCACGGGGAGATTTACCTGATTTCGGGCTTGGACGAAAGCAAACCGAATCCAAACTACCATTTGTTTGCGACGGGACTCGATGAGATTTTTGGGTTGTCGTATCGGGATGGTGTTTTTTATGTCACGCAGAGCTGTGAAGTGACGCGAGTCATCGATAGCGACAACGATGGCGTGGCTGATCGCTTTGAAACAGTTACCGATGGATGGGGGTACGCCAATTACCATGAGTATGCCTTCGGGTCAAAGATGGATCCAGCGGGAAATCTTTTCGTTACTCTAGGTTTATCCAATTCGTACGATTCATTCGCATTGTTTCGTGGGTTTGTAATGCACGTGTCACCGAATGGAACGACATCGGCGTACGCGAGCGGATTGCGCAGCCCGGCTGGTATAGGGCCCGACGAACATGGTGCTCTTTTCTATATCGAGAGCCAGGGACCTTGGAATTGCTCTTGCAGTTTGAAAGCGGTATCGCAGGGGAGTTTTCACGGTCATCCAGCCAGTTTCGATTGGTACCCGTATGCGCCGGAGTTAGGGCCAGTTCCTGAGCAGCCTAAGTCTGGTTCACGAACGCTTGTTGAGCGAGAACGAGTCAAACAGCTTGTGCCGTATGCGGTGATTTTTCCTTATATCCGAATGGGGCGATCCATCACCGGATTCACCGTGAATCGAACGGGAGGCAAATTTGGGCCTTTCGAAAACCAACTTTTCCTCGGGGATTACACCCAGTCGATTTTGATGCGAGCGACCACCGAACAAATCAACGGTGTTTGGCAAGGCGCTTGTTATCCGTTTCGCGAAGGGTTGTCGACGGGGATACTCAACGTCGAATTTACCCCCGAAGGAAACCTCTTGTGCGGTGGAACCAACCGAGGCTGGCCGGTCCGAGGGATCAAGCCATTTGCTTTGGAGCGGGTGGAGTGGAATGGAAAAATGCCGTTTGAGATTGAGCGTATTACCATTGAGCCTAACGGTTTCAAAATAGCCTTTACGAAATCGGTAGCGTCCAGCTTCGGTAGCAAGCCTGAAAACTACCATATTACGAACTTCACTCATCCGTATCATGCCGGATATGGTGGCCCTGAGATCCAGCGATCAACTCCTTCGATCCGCTCTGTCGAACTGGCCCAAGACGGCATGTCCGCGTTGATCCTCCTCGACACCATGAGTCGCGGCTTCGTGTATGAGTTTGATTTGGGTTTATTGCGGTCGAATGACGGAGAGGAACTGCTTCATAAAAATGCGTATTACACAGTGAATGAAATTCCCAACCGATAACGGTTTTGAGGTGATTAAATGGCCAAACCAAGAGGCGCGGGTATGCCAACGAACAGATTCAACAGCCGGAGTTGGATCTTCGTTTGGTTTGCGATCGGCTTGGGTGCGTTCTGGCCTACCATGGCGAGTCTTCGGGCCGATGATCCGCCCATTTCTGAAAATCCACTTTGGCTAACCTATGCTGGGGAGCGTGGTCCAGGAAAAGGCAAGCACTTGATTTTTATCGCTGCCGACCA
>VGZN01000124.1 GCA_016872635.1 Planctomycetota bacterium
CAAGCCTGCTGAACCCAGTATAAGAGTGAGTGTTAATCGCATGTCTGCCTTTGCCAAATAACGATTGCGATTAACGAGTCGCGGGAGTTGATTTTCCATTTCGAAGCCGCCCAATTCCGCGACTTCGGGTCATCGCTTGGGTACGCCCGTCATGGGAATTGATTTATGGGGTTCAAGTCCCCTGTGCGAGATAGTAATCTCTGGGAGATCAGTACCCCAAATGACCACTTCAAGGGGACAAGCACAAGGAATTCCCCTCGCCGTAACTACGAGTCCAGCCAATCATCGCGATGCTCGATACGCGATGCCGCTCTTGTTTGCGATGCCTAGTTTTCGTTGTGAAAAACTTTCGTCAAATTCCCAATTCAGACCTAAGGCGGTTTAGTAGTTCAATGGTTCCGTGTTTCTGAGTCCACTGTTGGATATAAGGCCAATCCAAGCGTTCGGACTGAATCGAGATTACGGTGCGAACATCGGCAATATCTTTATCACGTTGCCATCGGAGTTTTTGAATCACCACATCTTCCGCAGTAGGTATAACAGCCTCAATCTGTAATTCGGGTAACGCAAGCTGACGTCGGCGAGCAAATCTCTCCTGGTCGTGCTCGTCGGCTCCGAGCCTGAAGAACTCGATTTCGAACTTGGTTGGAATGTAGGTCATGATATTTCGAATGGTACCAGTTTTCAGCTCGAAGCCTGCTTGAGGATCAAGCTTGAAATCATCTCCCAACCAAGCACAAACCGTTTCCAGCAAACCCACTTGGTATTGAATGACGATGTCCGCGTCGTTGGTCGATCGTGGATAACCGTAGGCATTGCTCGAAAATGCCCCTACGAGCATGTAAGGCACTTGGTAAGTTTGCAGTGCTCGAAGTACTCGGCTCAGTGCGTCAAAACTAGAGTTCGCCAAGTGGTATTTCCTCCACGTACAACTGAAAAAACCCTTGCTCATCAACTTGCCGTTTGATCGCTCTTCGCCGATCGATCTCTTGTTCCACTTGATCTTCACTCAGATTGGGCTGTTCCGCTTTGATAATTTGTCTTAGCCAACGGATCCCATCGTCAAAAAGATCCGCTCCAAGCCGTAACTTGTCGGCCATGGTCAGCTCCGCAGCACGTCGAAGGATCGACTGATCGATAGACGATTGCAGCATCCGTATTTCTTGCGTTGTCATCCAAGTGATCCCTGATCGCCAAGTGCAATATGGCGCTGGCTAGGCAATAGTCGAAACTCCGATTCTTATACCCTAGATCGATTACCAAGGCAAATTAGGCCCTGGTCGGAAGAACTCGAACCTACGCATCGAAATGACCCGCCTCTTGCGTCGCGCCGGAGTCTCAGGCTGGCCACGGTTGTTCCATACAGTGTACTTCATGAGGGGCGAGCTAGCAGACAAACGGAACTGCAACGCGAGTTCCCGCTTCACGTCTTCTGCTCCTGGCTTGGCAACTCACCAAGGATCGCCCCAGCGAGAATGCTTCCACGCCTCGCACATTGTGAAAGCGATCGAGCGGATTGGTCGGTTTGAGGGTCATCAATCACCACCAGTGTTGGCCGAGCTGATTTGCCTTCGGCCTGTTTGTATTTCATCCCGCGGATCCGCCAGGATATTCTCTAAAACTAATCGATGCCGCGAAGGAGATCCCATTGTAAATCCTCGTTAAGTTTTGGGAACATTTCCCTCTCGTAAGTGGTTGCTGGTTTTTCTTCTCATGCAGAAGCTTATTCACCGATCACTTTCCTTAGATGCAGACTTTCGAGTAGCAAGAAATCGAGTCACTGCACTCTGGGTTGCTTTTGCCTCAAGAAGGTCCATATGCTCCAGCTTCGGAATCGTCGCGATCACCTGCAAAACCTTTTCCGTCGTGAGATTCCGGCCGTTGGTAAAGATCGATTCGAGTTTCGGGTGATTCGCAAACATCGCAAACTGCTCATCAGATAACGAAGTATTCCTCAAGCAGAGGATCTGCAACTCAGGTAGTTTTGCCACTTTTTCTGCGACTTCGTTGGTGATCGTTGGGGCGGTGATCAAGAGGTGGCGAAGGTCTTTGAGTTCCGTTAGAGCGTTCACCGATTCCTGCGTCAGCAATGGGCATTCCAGCCAGATTTCCTGTAACTGTTTTGCGGATGCTAAAGATGCGACGCCGTGGTCCGTGAACTGTTTGGAATACAAATCAATGGATTTTAAGTTGCCGCATTGCTTGGCGAGCATCTGCAAAGATCGATCGGTAAGTTGGTCGGAACCCAAGTTAAGATACACAAGTTCCTTTAAGTGCTGACTGATTCCCTCAATGAACCGATCAGTGAGATTGTCTCCGTTGTTTATTCGTAGCCAGCGAAGATTTTTGGCCTGACCTATGGACTCGGCACATACGTCGGTAACGCTGGATCCATTCTTAGTCGAGGGATTAGGGCCCGCGAGGAATTCCAATGTTTGCAGATTGGGCAACTCACGAACAAACTCAAGATCGCTGTCATGCATGTCGCGTTTGCATAGAAACAACCGCTCAAGCCGCTTGAGTTTAGCAAGTGGCGCAAGGTTACCCTCAATCACGACGTGCTCGTCATCTAAATTGCCGCCAAAAGATAATTCCTCGACATTCTGCAGCGAAGCCAAAAAATCAATATCGTCACGCGTGAGAGTTGTTCCATAGGATATCTCAACGTTGGTCAAATTGGAAACGTCCTTCGGTGCGGATTGTCTCAGTCCACCACGGCCCCAATAGGTCAGTCCGACTATCCTCCCTTGTTCATCGCTCGGAGTCCGAGCGTCTCGAGAAGAGGGTTCCTGCGAAAAGGAATCTGTAGAACACAAGCCCCCAAGAATCGCAGCGATTAGGAAGGATACCATTGATGTTCGTTGCAGCGCATGTTTTGGAAACATTTGTGTCTATACTTTCACTGGAGGAAAGTCGCAGTGACTGCGAGTCGTTTTTGGGGGACAGGATCGGATTCTAACACTCGATTCCGGAGGCCTCTATGCCGAACAGCTGCAAATACGCCTAGATAAGAAGACCGTTAGAACGGTCGATGGAATTGGAACTGTTTTCTTTCTTCTCATGGTTCCGAACAAGGCAACTCAGTTCGAATCCTAATGCCTATAAGCGGTTCCGTCTTGGTCTTTTTTCCGAGTTCGACTAGTATTGGTCGACGATCGATCTAGACCACAAAATACTGTAAACAGCCTTCTCTCGGAACGTGTCGAATGTCTGTCCAATTCCGTTGTCCGTGCGGAGCGAATCTTCGCTCGAATGAATCGGTTGCTGGTAAGAAAATCATTTGCCCTAAATGCGGTACTCAATTGCAGATCAAGCCGGCCGCTGTGCTGCTACCGGAAAAGCCTATCCCAGCAGCAGCCAAGACCTCGTCGAGTGCTAAACCTCCGCAAGCAACCAGCCCGCTCGAAGAGTTCGATTGGACGAATGAGCGGAATTCCTTGCCGTCGTCTCCCGCTTCTTCTCAGTCGTATGGAACTAAATTGTCTTCGAATCCATCGATTGGCAAGTGGATCGGCCTTGGGGTTGGTGCTGTGAGTCTGCTTGTTGTAGCGGGCCTGCTGATGCTTAACCGCGAATCATCGGTCAGCAGTGCATTTCAAGCCGCTGAACCCACGCCGATGCAGCCTGCATCCAAGACATCCGCTGGCAGTGATCCCTCTGTACTCATCTCTGGTTCGGTTGGTTCAGAGACCACCAACTCGAACACTCCTGCGCTGAAACTCGCCGAAGAGTTTGCTAATTATGCAAGGCAAGGAAGTGCTGACCTTGCTCTGAAGATGATCGCAAGCGAAGACTTCGAGAAACGGCTCAATGATGGACCAAGGGCTTCGTGGGAAGCCATTATGAAAAAGCTCGAGACACCTAGGGTGCTTAGCCATCTTCGCAGCAAGAGCCTCGAAAGCACTCCGCTCGACGAGGGATTCCGGCATCGGCGAGTTCTCGGTGTGACCAAGCACGAAGGACAACCTGCTGTACTGCTGCGGTATTACTCGGATCCCGAATATCCACGTCAATTGATTAGTAAATCCGACAAGATGCTGGAACTCACGCAGGTCCTCACCATGGAGGATTTCAAGAGGCAGGCTAAGGATTTGGTTCTTTATCATGCCAAAGACCGAAATCGAAATGCGGTACCGAGCATGCCAGACACCCATGGATTTCTGCCCCCGCGCTTCGGCTAAATGATGCTGATCCTCGATAACTCTGGATCACAGCCGAAAATCGTCGACATTGTCAGTGTGCTTGGACAAGTGCCGATGAGCCAAATAGCCGGTCATATTTTTCTGCGGGACTATCAAGTAATACAGATCGGCTCATGGTCTGAAGCCGAATTTAAGAAGCGGCTCGACAAAGCGAATGCGGTTGGAAGGAAAGCATTTTCGTTCTATGGAACCGTCTCGAACACGACCGATCCGACGCAGACCCAGGAAACAATCCAATCTCCACCATTGTGGTTTCGTGAGCCTGAGAACCTCGGGCCAGATTTCAAAGGGCAGAGCAATAAGACCATCAACGACTGGTTGGCAAGCCATGAACCGAGCCGCACCACAAGGCTGATCAAAGTCGCCAATGCACTGAATCAATCCTCATCCGACGCTTCAGCCTCAATCGGTGAACTCAAAAGGCAATATCCAGGAGACCCTGGCGCGGATCTGGCAGTCATCTCGTTTGCGATGACCGCGCTCGAACCCAGACTGCCCGAGGTAAACTTGAACCTGATCGATCAATCGGCAGAGTCTCTGTGGAAGACCTTCAACGATCCGTTCATGCTCTTTGTTCGAGGGCTAGTTCAGCAAGCCAAAGGTGATCAAGCCGCATCGGATCGGTTCATGCTGCAAGCTAGCCAAGCCGGTTTTGTCGCTATGCGGATGCTCAGGCAACCCTTCGAGAAAGCCGTTCAGAGCGGCGATAAAGAGGCGACCGTGGCCACCTTAAAACAGATCGGTGATTACTGGTCGACCAAGGCGAATTTGGACAAGGCGTCCAATGCCGAGGGGCAGTTTGAAAACCTTTGGACAACAGCGAAGAATAAAGCAGATGGGATTAACAGCCACTTAGTGCAGCGAGATGCAATCAGCGGTGGATTGGGTAGGCGTGATCCGGGGAAAAATCCAGAGTCTTCCTCGATTGGTAGCGCCGCACCCCCTGGTCTTCAAGCATGACGATCCCGCGCAGGGAGCGATCCAAATACGCCGCCTAATGATCTTGGTGGCCCGATGCGTCGAGAGCCTGGATTCGCTAGGCCGCAGGGCCCAGGTGGCCAACCTGGGCCTGGTTTTCCGGGCGGCTTTCCTCCCGCAGCAGAACCTTCGTCCGCAAACGTCCGATTTGTTCTTGAATCAAAGTCCGCATTGGATGCCGGTGCGATCCTTGAGAAGCTCAAAGAGAAGCTTAAAGTGTCGAACTTTCAGATGTCTTCCTCTGGAAACAAAGCCACGATCACGCTCGGGTTTGCTGGTGCTTTCGAGGATGCGATCAGCGCGGTGGATTTTGGCAAGGTGATTAAGAAGGATCAAGCCACAAGAACGATCAACATCGAATTGCCTTAGTGACCGCTCATGTTTGCTCGTCATCGCTGATACTTGGATCGGCTCCGATTTTGAACTCACTGGATTGCGCGATGGCGCATCTCTAGAGAATAGTCTGAGGGAAACGACGGCGGCGCGTCGTGCCACTATGGTCTCTTAACAAACTCGCGCGAAGCCGCGAAACGAGTGAAGTGGATCCTCGCGAAAGATCTCGGTTGTGATCGGGATTGGGCGCAGGGAGCATGCTAGATTGAGGACCATTGTCACTATCGTTTTTGGCTCCTGGGCGAGAGCAGTTGGGGACAACTGCTCTCCATTGCTGGCCATCGTGGGACGACAGTCTCTGACGTAACGGATTTCACGCCAAGGCGTAAAAGGAAAGCTTTGGATCCAAGCGGTGGACGACGGTGTCCATCCCTTTTGGCTCCTGGGCGAGAGCAGTTGGGGACAACTGCTCTACAATGCTGGGCAAAACTTGCATCTTTTGTCAGATGTGAAGGTTACCAGTATCTACTCTCCACTTTCAAATATCTACCTTCTATCCGCGCAGCGGATCGCCGCGTTCGCAGCTGTAATCGTGCTGAATGCTGTGACGCAGAGCAGGACTTGATTACTTGATGTACGCTCGGGTCACGTAATCAGTGGTAGCATATGCTTGGTGGCACGCGATGCAAGAATCCAATTTACCCCGCGCCAAGACTCGCTTGCTCGGGCCATCTAGAATGGAATACTCCCAATCCTCGTGATCCGCATCGTAGGCCTTTTTCATCTTTCGCATCACGGTGTACAAAATAGCATCACCGCTCGTCTCCGACTCCAATTTGGACTTCACAATCACCGTACCCTGAGGGTATTTTCCTTGCCCCGATTTCATCGCTTCTATTCCTTCGAGGGAAACGTAAACATGGCAGTACGCGGCTTCCCCAACCCCTTCGTGAGGGTTGATGTTGTAGGTGGGTTTACAATACATCGCCGTCGAGTCGTCCATACGATGGGGGACATTGGTAATACGTTCCATCTTATCTAAATTGGATACCCAACTCGAGAGAGAATGCGCCAGTGACTCTGGCGTCTCCGACGCGACACAAATTACCGTGACAGTGGCTATTCCTATCAGGGCGCATAGTCCGATTGTCCAGATCGTATTTAATTTTGAAATCATGGGGTAATCCTTCTCGTAGAATGAAAGTAGTAGCGGCCGTCATTGGCACATAAAGGCGATCAGTGCCTTTCGAATGCTACCATGAAACGAGCTTGAATTTGTAAAGAACTTGTAACTCCCCCTACGAGACTCGGTCGGAAGTTTCGGTACGAAGCAATCATAGTGATTTACACTCATGAAAAACATACATTCTACGTCCATGTTTCCTCATCGTTGGCGTCAGATGGTAAAATCCACGGGGGCTAATGCCCCGTGATCCTTACATCAACAACGCAAGTTTGAAAACGTCCCCAAACCATGACCTTCCACTTACCAATCACGACGTCCACATCTCCTACCAAAACGGCTGCATTTCTCGCTCGGGCAACAATAGCGTTGACGAGCACTTTGATTTGTCACTCTACACACGCATTCGGCCAATCGTCGGATCCGACCTCACCTGCGATCGAGACGAAAGTCGAGGGCGTTTCGCTCACGTTGCTGGCGGAACATCCAGATCTTGCGACTCCCACAGGGGTCGATGTTGATGGTGCTGGTAACATTTGGGTGATCGCCTGTCACACTCATTTCCGACCAGCAACCTATCAGGGCCCCGAGTTTGATGAGATTCTTGTGTTTGATGCGAAAGGTAAAAATCGTCGTGTTTTCTATAACAGCACGAAGACAACGATGCAAATCCTGCTCGGGGCCGACGGGTGGGTTTATCTTGCCCAACGCGATCGTATCTTACGGGTGAAAGATCGCGACGGAGATGGACGTGGGGACACCGAAGAAACCATCGCGGCGCTAGAAACGGTAGCCGATTACCCTCACAATGGTTTGAGCGGCATGGCGAGGCACAACGATGGCGGACTTATTTTTTCCCTTGGCGAGAATTTTGGTAAGGATTGGAAATTGCGAGGGACCGACGGTCGTATCTTAGCTGGACGTGGTGAAGGTGGAGTTTTCCACTGCACGTTGGACGGCAAGAGACTTCGACGAATTGCTCACGGATTTTGGAATCCGTTTGGTTTGTGGATGCGCGATGACGGCATTCTGTTTGCCGCAGAGAATGATCCCGGTAGCCGACCGCCGTGCCGACTGCTCCATGTTGTCGAAGGTGGCGATTATGGGTTCCAGTATGTGTATGGAAGTGCACCTGTTCATCCATTTGTCGCTTGGAACGGCGAGCTTCGTGGAACTCTTGGTATGATCCATCCCTGCGGCGAAGGACCTTGTTCGGTCGTTGGCTTAGGTGGCGGGGTGATGGTTCCTTCCTGGAGTAATCATTGCATCGACTACTATCCTTTGCACTGGAAAGGTGCGACCCTCACGTCGGATAAGCTCGAATTGCTTCGAGGTAGCGATATGTTTCGCCCGGTGGCCATGGTCCGAGCCGATGCACAGACCTTTTACTTCACGGATTGGGTGTCTCCAAGCTACGAATTGCACGGAATGGGACGCCTCTGGAAGATGGAGATCGCTCCCGAGAAAGCTCCGTGGATCCAACACGATCGCGAGCCGTGGACCGAACAAGCAATCTTGGCGGAAAAGCTTCGCCAAGGGGATTTCGATGCGGCCATTGCCCCAAGCATAGAGGAGTTGATGGGGTGGATCCAAGGTGCTGATCCGTTTCTTTCTGATGCCGCCCAACGTTACTTGGCGGGGCTCGTCAAGGAATGGCCTATCGAAAAGTTTCAATCACTTTCACCTAAACAAAAGTTATGGGCAATGGTAGCGCTTCGAAAGAGTTCATGGAACAATCCCAAGTGGGTACAGGCGGTATGGAAGGAACACGATCCGGATATTCGCTTCGAGTCGTTACGATGGATCGCTGATGCGGTATGGCGGGAGTGGGTTGAGGAAGTGGAAGGTCTGTTGCAGGAACCGAACCTCGATTATCGACTATTCGAGGCCGCGATTGCAACTTTAAATACATTGCAAGGCAACCCCAGCGCTGGCGTAACCGATCCGAAGTTGATCATGGCAAAGGTTCTCGATGATACGACACCGCCACGGATTCGAGCGTATGCATTGCGATTGGCTCCGCCTGACCACGAAGCGTTGACTCCCGAGGTTCTACGCAAGTTGCTTGTGATTCGCGATGAATTGCTGCAAAGAGAGGTTGTGCGCACCCTCGCTCTGAAGCGAACGGAGGAGGCCCGTCGAGAGTTAGCAACTATCCTGCAACAGGGTGCTTTTGCGCAACAGGGTGCTTTTGCGGAGCCAATTTTATGTGAGTCCATCGCCGGACTTGTGGGTGGGAACGACGCTGGGCAACGGTTGTTGCTACGAACCATTTCCGAAACTGGCACACCAACTTTGAAGCGCGAGGCACGGCGAGTATTGAGAATGAGTTCGCTCTTTGCCAACGAAGACGTCCGCAAACTCGTTGAAGAGCGTGCTGACTTGGACTCGTGGTTTTCGCGTTTGCAAGAGATTCCTGGTAGCGGGGATCCTGAGACCGGTCGTCGAATCTTCTTCCATAGTAGCGGTTCCTCCTGTGCACAGTGCCATCGCCATAATGGTCGAGGCAATGTCGTCGGTCCCGATCTCAGCGTGATCGCGCGCCAGGGAGATGCTCGGTCGTTGCTACAATCCATCGTCGTGCCCAATCGCGATGTGGCACCTCAGTTTTATTGCACACTGCTTGAATTGTCGGACGATTCGCAGTTTACAGGGATTTTGTTGCGATCCTCGAGCACTGAGGTGTACCGCAATAATTTTGGTCAGGAAGTCACCTTTCAGAAGAAAGACATTGTGAACCGACGTGAATTACGGACATCGCTTATGCCTACAGGTCTCCTGGATCCGTTTACCGACGAAGAGGTACGAGATCTCTTGGCGTTTTTGATGCAGGACTCCGATAAGAATTAGAGCGTTCCGCACGATGAAAGAGACGTTTTCTCACGGCTCAGAACCGGGACCCTAATTCGGAGTGCCCGGTATTTTCAAGGGGATCGCATCGTGTCGCGTAGAATCCGCGTGAACATTCTCACGCTGTTCTAGATAACGAGCATACCTGGTTGCGACGGCGTCACTTTTTAGCGGCCTTTTTGGACGCTGCTTTCTTCGTCGCGGCCTTTTTTGCAGCTTTCTTGGTGGTCGGCTTCGTGGTTACAGCCTTTGCCTTCTTCACAGCCTTCTTTGCTGCAGCGGGCTTTGAATCCGATGCCTTAGAGGCTGCGGGCTTAGCTTTCTTCTTGCCACCGAAAATGGAATCCCATCCGCTTGCGTACTTCTCGTTAGTACCAACTCGTGTGATCGTCACCGTGTTACCTCAAATCCAAAACGTTGTGAACAAAAGAAGAACATGAAAATCGGGCAGAGCGTTGATCAACGCCGTACTTGCACTAATTAGCGGATAAAAATCGGAGCGGTCAAGGCATCTTCGATAGAAATGACGCTAATTGCTTCGAGTCCGGTTGCTCCCGGTGCCCTCGGTGCCTCGGTGCCTCTGTGCCTCTGTGCCTCTGTGCCTCTGTGTTCTCCAATAATTGCGGAGCGCTCTGAACCTGAAGACGAAACCACAGAGGCACAGAGTTGACGAGAAGGGCGATAGGAAACCTCACGGAGGTTTAGTAAAGCTATCCTGAGGAAATCCACGTGGCGTCTGCGACAAATGGCGATAGTGTTTATGGAACCGAGGTTTCAGAGGCGAGGGCGGCCATTTGTGCAATCACGCTAGGCAGGAAAACGACGCCTGAGTAGTGGTCAGCGGGCATCTCCACATGATGACCATCTGGAAGTTTCGCAGCGGTTGCGAAAGCCTTGGAGTTTTCTGGTGGGACGACCGTATCATGAGTCCCCGAGAAGAGCCATGTTTTCTCGGGCGCCACCCGGTGTGCCAACCGGAGGGGCTCAATGGTGTAGAGGGACTGCTTGGCTTGATCCATACTAATCCCACTTTGTTCCAATTCTCGGCGAGCTTTAGCGGCGTCGCGATCCCCCCGGGCTAGGACCCCGTAGAGGTCTCCGCCTGCGAGCAGGACAATAGAGCGGTGGTAGGCGGAATCGAGGCCGGTTGTGGTAGCGACCACAAAGCCACCCAGGCTGGTTCCTTGGATCGAGATACGACTGGAATCGACGCCGGGTAGGACGCGGACCGCGTCGTAAGCGCGGCGGGCATCGGCGATACCTTGCTTGAGGCCGCTGATCAGCGTTTCCCCTTCGCTCTTGATGTTGGCTTGGTTTCGCCGAAGTCCATAAGTGGGTAATTGCAGCATCAAGGCGTGGATCCCTTGTTTGCTTAGGCCGCGGGCGATCAGTTTTCCGACGGTCATTCCTCGGCCGGACTCATGGACAACGACAATTGCAGGGGCGGTGGCTAGCTCCTTTCCTTTAACACG
>VGZN01000125.1 GCA_016872635.1 Planctomycetota bacterium
TACGTCAAGACCGGCTATCACAGCGTTCGCGATTCGATCAAAGAACAAATCCCAATCGAAGTCGAGATCAAACGGGCTCGCGATATGATCGCGGACCTGAAGCCAGAAATTGCGGACAACTTAAAATTGATCGCACGCGAGGAGGTCGAGGTCGCTAAGCTTCAACGCGAGGTATCCGGAAAGCAATCTTCACTGAACAAGTCCAAGGACAGCATTCTGAAACTCAAAGACGACGTCCAAAGTGGAGTCAAGTTCGTCACGTACAAAGGAAAAAAGTACGACATCGAGCACGTCCGCAAGGATTTGGCAGACAGGTTCAAGCATCACCAAGCACTCGAAGCGACCTCCAGCAAGCTAGAAAAAATCCTCGAAGCCCGCGAAAGGAACTTAGTCGCCGCACGTCGCAAACTCGATGAGATGCTATCATCCAAACGAGAACTCGAGGTACAAGTCGAGAATTTACAAGCTCGATTGACCATGGTTGAAGTTGCACAAACAGGCAGCCAGTTCGCTGTCAACGACAGTGCCCTGTCCGGTGTCCGCCAAGTCATCGATGAAATCTCAACTCGAATCGACGTTGCCGAAAAACTGGTGCAGTGTTTTGACGAAGTAGGCTCGGTTCCGGTAGGAGACGAATTGGAATCCGAAAACATCGTCGATCAAATCTCGGAGTACTTCGCTGCACCGGCCCAAAGCGGCACAGGGCGGGATTTGAATCGATTGGCGGAAATCGATGAGATGAGCTCATTGGCTACCCGACCCTAATTTGCGGTTACTAATTCCACGTAGCTGAATTGGCTGATCGCAAGTGCGGATCTGCGTTGCCCAAATGCGGTGCAGATCCGTTTTGCAGCCATGAGTTCAACATGGAGATTTCTGCCCCCCAAAGCATGGAGATGCGAAATCGTCGGAAAGGATTTACATTATGCTGAGTTCTTTCAGTCGCAGAATCGCCCCTCCTCAACCAAACCGCACGATGCAAAAACCCAAAATCCTATGGATCGATGGTGTCGGGGGCTATGCCATGTGCGATGCTAGAGAAGTTTCATTGGGGCAGTCATTTCCGAGCAATGAGGTTGACCTGGCGATTCGTGGTGATTTGAGCCGGCGTGCCGCAATCTTTAGGCGTTCTGGCGATGGTCATTGGGTCCAAGCGCTCCAAGGTATCTCTATCTGTGGAACCCAAATCGAACGCGCCACACTTTTAGCCGACGGCGATCTTTTGGATTTTGGCAACCGTCTTCTTATCAGCTATAAACGCCCAACGAAACTCAGTGGCACAGGCAGACTTGAGATCGAAAGCCAGCACCGGTGGCAACCAAGCTTGTCGGGCGCGTTGCTCCTCGGTGAATCCTGCATCTTGGGGGCCGATCCATCGTCCCATGTTCACTGCTCAAACTGGAGGGCTAAAATCGTCCTTTTCAGGCATCAAGGCGATTGGATGGTGCGAGTTTTTAGCAATTCGCCAGTCTTTGTTGGGAACGATCCGGAGCCGGTTAGCGCCCCGTTCCCCATCCTCTTAGGCCAAAGGGTCCACGGGGATGACTTTTCGATGACGCTCGCCACCCGCTGACGCTCGCCAACGGAATGATCCCCGGCCATTTTTCCCAAACTTTGCGGACACTCAACGAAGAGTTGGGTAGCCCCAAAGGGCAAATCGCCCAAGGACAACACCCACGAAAACGCTTGAGCATCGAAATAAGCACAAGCAAATTAACACGGAACAACTCGACACTCCCTCGATATCAGACACAATTAATACTACCACGGAGCGACCTGCGAGACATGTTTAAGATCCTCAAGCGTCCACCCCCTTCGAAAGGGACTCAGAACGAGACTGGCCAATACAGCCGCGATGCTTCTGGAGAAGCTCGAATCCAATCAAAGAATACGCGTCCAAAACCATTCGACAACAAGCCCATTTCCGCGCGTCTCCAACCGACTGAGCCTTCCGGTGCCCAAATGAAATTTCAATACGCAAGCGGCGATAGCCCACTAGACGGCTACACCATCATGCGAGGGATCGGCATCGGCGGCTTTGGCGAAGTGTATTTCGCAGAAAGCGATTCCGGAAAGGAAGTCGCCTTAAAACGGATCCAGAAGAACATGGACGTCGAAATGCGAGGCGTCCGGCACTGCTTGAATCTGCGTCACCCCAATCTGGTAGCAATCTACGACATCCGATTTGATAAAGACCAGCAAGGTTGGATCGTGATGGAGTTCATCGAAGGGGAGTCCCTTCGTGAAACTCTTGATCACTGGCCAAGTGGCATGCCTGCCGATCAAGCCATACCGCTATTTGCTCAGATATGTGCTGGCGTTACTTACCTGCACGATCAAGGCATCGTGCACCGGGACCTTAAACCCGCCAACATTTTTATCGATAGCAGCTTTGCAAAAATCGGGGACTACGGACTTTCCAAATACATCAGCGCATCGAGACGAGGTGGTCAAACAGAAAGCGTCGGTACCTTCCACTACATGGCACCTGAAATTGGCAAGGGGGAGTATGGTAAGGAAATCGACGTTTACTCTCTCGGGATCATCCTCTTTGAAATGCTCACCGGTAACGTCCCATTCGACGGTGAGAGCACCCAAGAGATCATCCTAAAACACCTAACCGCAGATCCCGACCTTCACGATGTTCCGGAGCCCTACGCGAACATCATTCAACGTGCTCTGGCCAAAAACCCCTCGCTCCGTTTTCGGGATGGACGCGAACTGCTGAGCGCACTCGGGTACAACCTTGAGTCCACAGGCTTGGCTTCAAAACGAACGTTCTCCGAGGAAAATGCAAACTTCGATTCAGCGAATCCTTCTATTGACCCCACGGCGGCTCGCCCCGTTTATGTGAATGCGTCCGAAGAAGTCACCGATGCTGTGAAAGAACGTGCGAGCATCGATGCGGTGGATGATCACCACGCTACACTTAAATTGGGTTATTGGTCTCGTTTTGAAAAGCTCCTTTCGCTGCGATGGGAACAACACCAAACACTTTTGGCTAAGGAACCTGTTGGCAAAGCGATCATACTCGCCAAAAAAGATCTCTACGATCGATTGCAAGCTTTCCCAAAGTCGAGCCGCGATGTCGTCTACGTTTGCATCATCATCGTGGCTCTGCTCAACGCTTCTTGGCTGATACCACTCGCTTTGCCGATGTTGGCGGTCTACTTGGGCTGGCATGCGGTTTGGTTCGTTTTTGGAAACGAACCAATACCAACCCGATCACTACCCAACCAACAAAACACCAGGAAAACCGCTGGTGCGGCCCCCAAATTAAGGCCGGCTGTGGGACTCCAAGAAACCGTTCACTACGAAGCTAGAGAAACGAACTCCAAGTCCACATCGGCGGGCGTCGGGACAAAAACCAGCCAATCGGTCGCCTATGTGAAGCCATCGTCGAGCAAAGAGGCTTGGCGGCGGTGGCAAGACACCCAACGCGAGGACCTCAGAGCAAGGAACTTTTGGACATCACTCCACGCGACTACTCGATCGATCACCTTCGCCGGCTTCATCGCTTCCACGCTGGCGATCGCGGGAGTTGTTCTGGCCTACTCCCATCCAGCGCTCAGAGAGAACATCAACGTCGGAGCGGTTGCGTGGCTCGCGATCATGACCACAGCGAGCAGTTGGGCTATCCTCACGCTAAGCCGACGCTGGGAAGTTCGCGATGAGGATTCGATCGCCTTCCGATTTGTACTCATGGTGGCCGGTTTAATCCTGGGAGCAATAAGCTACCAACTGAGCGAGTACCTATTGGTTCCTTGGGCTGACATTTTAACGACATCTCCCGTCGATGTTTCGCTTGATGATCGGCAACTCAGCCGGCAATGGAGAGGATTCTACGACGAAGCAGGCTTCCCACTGCTAGCCGGACACATGGCCTATTTCGCAACCTTGTTCTGGGCCGTTCGCTGGTGGCGTCAATCCGATATCCTGAGGCGGAAGAGATTTTCGATCCTGACAATCGTTTGGAGCGTTTTGATTGCAGCGTTGATTCAGGGAATATTCTACTTCCCAGCTCCCTGGGCTCTCATCCTGGCTGGAGCCACATCGTTTATCGTTCAACTCGCTTCTCCTTGGATAGATTCCTCCCGCATCCCGGAATCAACAATCTCTTAATTCCACCGGTTATCCAACAAAAATCCCCCATAGTCCCATGCTAACACCCCTTCGCACCGACGACTCGCCATCAGGGCATTCCATCCTTCGATCCATGGCGAAGGAATACTCCATTCCCCAAATCTTCCTTTGCGGGATTGCCATCGGCGGAATTTTAGCAGGCCAGTCCCTCGGATTTCACCAAGAGCCAACAACGAATCCGAGCGTGCAATCCAAGGATTCAGAGGGAACGACTCCTCATAATTCGGAGTCGGAGTCGGACGGCAACGCCTACGAAGCAGCACAACGCTCCCTTGACTGGCTCTCCAATTCGATGCGACGCGTCACCGACAAATTAGATTCCATGTCGAAAAACATGGATCCAGCCGCCTCCCAAGAGGAAATCGAACGAGAACTTAAAAAAGCAGTGCGAGAAGCGTTTTCTGAGTTAAACCCCGCACTCGATCCGAGCAACTCACCCTCTACGTTCGACAAGAAAAACATTCCCAATATCCCGAAGGCTCGAACTGGAAAAATCGGTGGACTGGGACGTAGGCAGACCGAGGTTGGGGAACCGAACAGCAGTGCATTCCAAATCCTAAATAGCGCCAGTGGCAATGCAAAGTCCGGCGAAGCGTCTGAAAGCAACCCAACTGATGTCTATGAGTTCAACAAACCACTCGTCGGGGACAACGCTCCAAACTGGGTCCGAGAACGGGTTGTATCGAAAAACCGATTGAGGTTCCCGATCGCCAGCTCGCTCTTTGAGTCGGTTGAGGAATGCCGGAAGGATATCGACCAGCGATTGCTGGAAGAAGTTCGGATCATTCTCGTACAAAACGGATTCGGCGAATTGAGCACGACCTGGCCCGAAGGGGCCCTCACCGAAACCTACATCCGCGAGCATTTCCTAGCGGATTCAGAGTTCGACAATGTCCAGGAACGGCCGAGTGGAACCTACCATCAACTTTGGGTTCTACTGGATATCGACGAAACGCAACTGTCGTACCTCAAACACTGGGAACACCAGTTTGTCGGCGAAGAACGAGCAATGCTTGTCGGTTTTACCTTGATCAGCATCGTCGCAACGCTCGCATCCTTTTCTGCTATCGTAGGACTTATCGCCCATCGCGGGAACCAACTCGCTCGAACAAACGCTTCCTAAAACCATGGTTAGGCCTATGCGAACCACCTAGTGATCACTGGCCTTGGTTGAACCAATTCTGTGACAAGTGATGAACGAAACAAATTTCGACTCTCTTCTTATTGAAGGTATTCGCACCGGTGACACTCATGCATGGCAGCAGTTCATCGAGCGATTCGAAGGCCGCTTGCTGGCGTATGTGGGATCTAGATTGGTCGATCGATCGCATGCGGAGGACATCGTCCAAGAGACCTTTATCGGATTCCTCAACAGCCTTCCCAACTACGATGCAGCAAGACCACTTGAAAGCTACTTGTTCTCGATTGCTGCCTACAAATTAACTGACCATTTGAGACGCGAGGGACGCCGACACACCACCCAATGGGTCGCTCGGGAAGGATCGAGCGATGCGGCCCAGAATGTGCCTTCGAAAGGTCGCGCTGCCAGCAGCCTCGCGAGATCGGTGGAAAGACGTGATCTCGAAGAAGAAGCCCTAGCGATTGCTATCGCTGATCAGGTTTCCAAGTGGAAGTCCAAAGCCGATTACCAAAAGCTACAATGCATCGAGTTGCTCTTCGTTGTTGGAGCAAGCAACAAGGATGTCTCGACTGCGTTACACCTGAGCGAACAACAAGTCGCCAACTACAAGTCCGACTTCGTCACTCGAACTCGTAATTTGATCGCCCGCCAAGCAAGCCAAGAGAACTTTCCGGACTTGCTCGAGGACTGACACTTCCCCTGGGGCGGCTTCGAATACTCTCACCACGAAGTCCGGCAGGCACGATTGTTGATCGCGATACTCTTCACTGCCGACAGCAGATAACCCGTCATGCTCTGTCCGCGGTAAACGCGACGACTTGGTCGAGTCGTTCTGCACCACATGCGAGCATTACAACCCGGTCGAAACCCATGGCGCAGCCGCAAGACGCAGGTATGCCTACTGCCATTGCATCCAGTAATGGGTTATCCACTGGGATCGCGAATTTACCATCCTGCAATCGTTGCTGGGCAGCTAATTCGGCTCTCTGACGGAGTATGTCGCCATCGAGCAACTCATGGTACCCATTGGCCAACTCAACACCGCGGTAGAACAATTCGTACCTTTCCGCGGTGCGTGGGTCGTCACGATCGAGCTTGGCCAAAGCCGCTTGGGACGCAGGGAAATGCGTAATGAGTACTGGTCGATCCAAGCCTAAACTTGGTTGCACTCGCATCGAAAAAATGAGGTTGACCCAATCGTCCCAATCGGTCGACCAATGCTCGGATTCAACGATCGTATTCTCAACGCACCATCGTCCTAATCGAACCGTATCTGTATCGAACAGCTCCAACCCCGTGGCTAGACGGAATGCATCGGAGAACCGCATTCGATTCGCCGTGGGGGTTTCTAGCAAGCATCCACAGAGTTGATCGAGCAGCGATAAGCCCTGTTCGAAATCCGCGTTGAGATCGTACCATTCGGCCATCGTGAACTCGGGATTATGGAACTGCCCCGATTCACCAGCTCGAAAAACCGGCCCCAACTGGTAAATACTACCGATCCCGGACGCGAGCAAACGCTTCATCGATTGCTCCGGGGAGGTTTGTAGATACCAATCGCCATCTACCATGGGAACACCAACGTGGCTACCCGGCACTCGGATCGGATCGAGATGCCGATCGATGATAGAGCGGGTCGAAAGAATCGGCGTATGGACCTCGGTGAAGCCTCTGTCATCGAAGAAGGCTCTCAAGCGACGAGCGAGTTCGGCTCGTCGCTTGAGGTTTTCCAAAGGTGCGGCAGAAAGACTGCTCGGGGAAGGATGTTTATTCATCCGCGAAAGAATACCCCCGAGAGATCCGATGAACAAGAATCGGAGAGACTCTCGGCGTTCGTAATTATCTCTGAGGTCTACTTGGGCCCTGACCCGTTTAGGGCCAGGAAGGATACAGGATTAACGTCGCAAGTTCAGCAACTCATCAAATAACTGCTGGGTAGCCGTGATAACCCGAGCATTACTTCGGTACTGCGTGCTGGCGAGCACCAGCGTCACTAAGTCACCACCGACGTCGGTATTGGACAATTCGAGGGCACCTGCGGTCACGGTTCCGATCCCGTTTTCTGAGGGACTACCTTCGATCGGCAAACCAGTATTGATCCCTTGGGCGTACAAGTTCTGACCACGTTGTTCCAATCCACCTGGGTTGGAGAACCGTGCTAAACGCAACCGGCCCAAATCACGTGAAATACCGTTGCTGAACACCCCACGGATCGTACCATCTTCACCGATAACGTAACTGGTCAAAACCCCTGGTGGCGAACCATCCTGACGGGAGGCAGCCACCGTCGCCTTGGCAGCTGCCAAACCCGATAGTGCTCCGAAATTGAAGTCGAACTGCATCGGTTTTTCACTCGGAAACCCGACGCGGTTGATAGCGACAGTAGAGTTCGTTGCCGAAACAAAGTTTCCATTTCCATCAAATCGAATCAAACCGGTCCCGACATCGATTGGACTTCCAGTTCGGCTTACATTTTCCGGGCTGTCTGCATACCATCGATAGGTCGTATTCTGGTCGGTGCGGCTTTCAAGCACTGCGGTCAAACGCACTCGAACGGGAAAGCCCAGCGAGTCGTACGAAATGAAGTCCGTAACCGCACTGGTTCCAGCGGCTTCTTGCTGAACCGTAAAATTCAATGCTGGATTGGACACGTTACCATTGGCCTCAGTCAATCGAAACCCAGTCAAATCGATCGCAACCGCATTATCGACTCCGGTATTTCCGACGAACCGAATTGCTCCGTTCTGAATGTAAACGTTGGGCTGGATTGTGCCAGACTCACCGAGGATCTTATTCACCGATCCCGCAATCGGGTTAGAGGCGTCCCTGGAATCACTCACGATCCCCAAAGAGTCCTTCATAAACGTCATCAACTCTTGGACCGTGGTATTGTTGGTGATTTGGAAAGTCTTTTCATCCAACGTTCGCCCACCTTTCTTACCGCGGAACGATAACTCCCCTGCCTTAAATGGTTGCAAGTAATCCAACCCATCGCGAGTGGTGACGTTGATAAGTTTCGTGGTACCGTCCACCGTCGGACCATCAAGGTTCACCGCTTTGCGGCCGGGTAACGCGAGATTGCTGATATCCGCATCTGTCTTGGAATCGGTGTAGGATCCTGTCGGCGCGATCGTGTCCACCAAGTAAAAGGCCGTCGGGTCGTTTGCCATGTTGCGGTACAATCGAATTTGATCATATGCTGGGAATCCACCTTCGGGTGGTGGTCCCGGAGGAGTCGGAAAGCCCGTCAATACTGGCCTACCATTGATCACGTTAACAGGACCAATCAACTGCGAAGGTCTCGATTCTGGCTCACCCGCTTTGTAGTAGGTGATCATGTAGGAATAGTTCCCGGTCAACCCAGTACTGTTGAGAGCCGTAGATGAGGAAGCAGCAGTTGTATCATTGAAAGTACTTCCCGCAGCACCCGAACCCGCCAAGAAGTAATCCGAGCCACCAGGCGCTGTGCGATACACCCGAACTTGATTGTACTGGGAGTTTGCCGCTGGTAAGGTGATACGGACAGTGTTGTCGGCATTGCCATTGCCAACGGGAACTGTGTACGTTGCCTCGCTAGTCGGCATCGTTTCCTTACCTTGGCTGTCTACAAAGGTAAACTTGTATGCAAACGTCGAACTTTCAGCAATATTCCCACCCTCGCCCTCGACCGTCGTAAAATTCACCCCTATCAACTGCGGACCGTTGGACCCCGTTACGGTTGTCCCGGACGATACAGGACGGGGTATTAAACCATTCCCAAGCATTGCGCTTTGGACGATTTGCGATTGATTTGCCACGTTCCCCAGAGAAGTCAGCGTTCCTTCCAAGGTTACGGTTGTTGTCTGCTTGGCCACGGACTCCGTACCGACAGGAATCGTCAGCGGAACTAACGCGGTCGTCTGAATATTGAACTGACTATCGATTCCATAACCGAGCAATCGGTTCCCAGTCGATGTCACCAACTCATTCGTACTATTGAGTCGGAACACGCCGTTACGGGTGTAGAGTTTCTCACCAGAGGCACCAGCTACCTGAAAGAACCCGTCCCCTTGGATCGCCAAGTCCGACGAAGCCGAGCTGATCTCAATCGTCCCTTGCTTAAAGTTCGGATTGATGGCGGCGACTTGAACACCAAGACCCGTTTGCCTAGGGTTCGCACCACCAGTATCTGCATTCGGTGCTGCACCAAGAGAAAGCGTCTGAAGGAACTGAGACGCGAAGACCACATCCGAGGCCTTGAACCCAACCGTTTGCGAGTTGGCAAGGTTATTACCTAGGACGTCGATTTGTGTTTCCGCCGCATTCATGCCCGTCAGGGCAGTACTAAGCGCTGATGCCAAACCCATGAGTTCGTTACTCCACGCGTCAAAGATCACCGGGTGAATCCACGCTTGTCCCGACCGCCGTCACAGTAAAACTATACGGCAGCCGAACCAGGATCCGCTCGATCGGGGCCATTACCCGACGCGATTATTGCTAGCACGACGCATCGCTTGCTAGCGAACTCACCAATCAAGTGCAATTACTCTTCCACGATCTCGCGAATATTGTTCATATCGACAATCTGAGCACCGACATGCACTTGTACCTGACGCTTGTTACGATCTTTTTCGTCAATCTTTACCGAGACACTCGAGACTGCCCCGTTTACCTCTTTCGCATCGCTATCCAATCCCTTGACCTTCTTCCCAATAAGACCACTCGCCGTCGTCAACTCTTGAGTGGTCGAGAAACTGGTCAACGTCTTGATCAGCGTATCGTTCGCCGAAATAGATCGCAATTGACCAACCTGTTCCATCAACGCAGCGTTGTCGGTCGGATTCAATGGATCCTGATTCTGCAGTTCAGTGATCATCAAGTTGAGGAATTGTGAGACGTCCACGTCGTTGAGTCCACCACCCTGAAGCGAATTCGCTGCGGATGATTTGCTAGTTGAGTTCGAGAAACTGCTCGAAGTCGTTGTATTGACCTTAGACATAATGGATCCCTCGGATTGGTAAGTAGATTAAGTGGATCGAATGAATACTGAAACTCTTCGCTACCGGGATCCCATGATGTCTGGTCAGTCCCTACTCAGTACCGTCCGACGACGGGAGGAGTTGTCGATGGCAAGGTACTGCGATAGCCACCTATGGTATTCGTGGCGTTGTTCATCGTGGAATACGCGTTTGGAACATAACCGCTGGAGGCACCAACCGTCCCTGGATATGTCCCCTGCATCGAGGTGCTTTGCGGGTAGTTGTATTGAGGATACGCACCAGCGGCTACTGGATTCGCCGCCCCGCTTCCATAGGCATTCGCAACGTTTATCCCAGTCGAAATCGCCCCTCGCGTCGGAACGTTTTGGGTTCCGCTATACGGTGCGTTGCCATATGCAGGAGTACCATATTGGGTTGCACCATCATAGTGGGTTGCACCAGATTGGGCTGCAACATATTGGGGGTTTCCCGACTGGGAACCGACGTACGAATTGCTTGCGAGGTAGTTGGTGGGCGTCTGCGATGCGATCGGACGATAGGAATCAGGCCAAACGACTTGCAGTCCCGTAGGCGACGTCGATGCCATCATCGAAGTAACGTTTTGGCTAGGATTCAAAGGCTGGCTCGAAGAGTGAGGATACGTCGTTGACCATCCCACTGGCTGCCCCCACCCCCCGGCCTGCGTCGCCAAGGA
>VGZN01000126.1 GCA_016872635.1 Planctomycetota bacterium
GGTGGAGAAATCGGACCTGTATTGAGCCAAATTGGACGCTCTCGTACACGACGTGACTTGGTGGAAGCGATTGTTTTTCCGAGTGCACGGTTGGAGCAAAGTTATCGCAGCACGAAAATGCGACTCAACGATGGTGAGATCGTCAATGGCCTGGTGGTGGAGGAGACTCCTCAATCGATCACCTTGCAGGTGGCCGCGGATCGGCGGGTTGCTATTTTGAAAGCAGATATCGAGGAGAGTAGTCCGAGTGATATTTCGATCATGCCTGCAGGATTAGATCAGCAGTTGTCGCGACAGGAGTTCGCAGATCTGTTAGCCTTTTTGGAGAACGCCAAATGACCCCAATCGACGAAATGCCTCTTCGCAAAATCGATCATGTGCGATTCTTTGTTGGGAACGCGAGGCAGTCGGCGTATTTCTACCGCAATGCCTACGGTTTCGATGTGGTGGCTTACGCGGGATTAGAGACCAAGGTTAAGCATGAGGCGGGCTATGTCGTGCGTCAGGGAGGGATCACCTTTGTCCTGGTATCACCGCTTCGCGCAAACCATCCCGATGCGTCACGATTGGTTTTGCACGGTGATGGGGTATCGGATATCGCATTGCAAGTGGACGATGTGCGGCGCGCGTACAATCTCGCCGTAGAGCGGGGGGCGGTTGGAGTGATTGGCCCGCGCGAGGAAAAAGATGATTTCGGTGTCTACGAATACGCCACAATCCGCGCGTATGGAGACACCACGCACACGTTTGTGAATCGCGATCGATACCACGGTGCATTTTCGCCTGGCTTCGACCCGATCGATCCGTCGCGCTACAATCCGTCCACTTACCATCCCACCGGGTTGCTCGCGATCGACCATATCGTCGGTAACGTGGAAGAAGGAAAGATGAACGAGTGGGTGAATTTCTACCGCAAGGTGCTCGGCTTTGAGCAGCTCGTTTCTTTCGACGATCAAGACATCTCCACGGAATATTCGGCGCTCATGTCGAAAGTGGTTCAGAGCGGCCGTGGCAAAATCAAGTTTCCGATCAATGAGCCAGCGCACGGCAAGCGGCGAAGCCAAATCGAGGAGTACATTGATTTCTATGGGGGTGCCGGGGTCCAACACATCGCGATGGCTACCAATGACATCATCAAGACAGTCCGTGCATTGATCGCAAACGACGTTTCATTCCTGAGAGTGCCACGTACCTATTACGACAACCTTCGCGACCGAGTTGGAGATATCAAGGAGGATATCGAGGAGTTGGCGGAGTTAGGGATCTTGGTTGATCGCGATGACGAAGGGTACATGCTGCAGATCTTTACCAAACCGGTGCAGGATCGGCCAACACTTTTCTTCGAGATCATCCAACGGGAGGGTGCCAAGAGTTTTGGCAAAGGGAATTTCAAAGCGCTGTTCGAGGCTATCGAACGGGAGCAAGCCATCCGGGGGACCCTGTAAGTGTCTTTGATGAGTCTGAAGATCCAAGGGGACGAGTAAATACGATGATTTCCATCCGAAGCATTCGAGACTTTTATGCGTTTGAGCAGCATGTCAAAACGTGTCGGGCACAGCGCGGTTTGCCGATGGTGGATGCGTGGTACCAAGTCCCGGTGTTTTATTTTTCGAATCCCGCATCGGTCATCGGCGATGGAGATACAGTCTGGGCTCCACAAAGTTCGCTGGAATTGGACTTTGAATTGGAGATCGCGGCGATCATCGGTAAAGAAGCAATGGATTTGCCTGCAGACGATTCTGCGATGGAGTGCGTGGAAGGCTTTGTGATCTATAATGATTTTTCAGCGCGAGACTTGCAGCGAAAAGAAATGGCTGTCGGATTGGGGCCTAGCAAGGGCAAGGATTTCGCGAATTCGTTTGGTCCGAGAATCGTGCCGTGGCAAGGACTCAAAGATTGCTACTCCAACGGAAAATTGCGGCTTTGGATGCAAGCCCGTATCAATGGCAAACTGGTTTCGGATGCGAACGCTGATTCGATGTATTGGACATGGCCTCAGTTGCTATCTCACGCGAGTCGAGATACGCGATTGTTACCCGGCGATGCGATTGGCTCGGGTACGGTTGGCACCGGCTGTATCCTCGAATTAACCCCAGAGGTAGTTGGAGGTTGGTTGAAGCCTGGGGATGTGATCGAATTGACGGTAGAGCGATTGGGGACATTAGCCAATCGAATCATCGAACGGCCGTCGGGCAATGTCGACATCGGCGGATTTTCATCGAATAAGAGTTAGGTGAGTTCAAGATGCCTTATTACAAAAAACTAGGTTCGATACCTCCCAAACGCCATACGAAACACGAAACATCACCAGGATACCGCAACGAGGGTATTTACTACGAGGAAGTGATTACCACCCAAGGGTTTAGTCGCGCCTATAGCATCGTTTACCACCGATACCCACCGACACGGGTCAAGCACATCGAAGCATTCCCCTCCCAGACCATTCGGGTTGCCAAGGATCAGAAGTTGCGTCATGTGCATTTAAAGACTGCAGGGATGCAGGCATACGGTGATCCCGTGACAGGGCGTGTTCCACTTCTCTTCAACGCAGATGTAACCCTTTCGCGATGCCGGCCAAATCAAACGCAGCAAGCCCTTTACCGGAATGCTCGGTCAGATGAATTGATTTTCGTGCATCGGGGGTGTGGCGAACTGAGGACCATGTTTGGGGTATTGCCCTTTCGACCGATGGATTACATCGTCATTCCCAAATGCACGACCTATGAATTGATCTTCGAAAGGGAGAAGAGTCAATACGAACTGCAGCCTGATTTGTTGGTTGTCGAAGCGCATGGCGATGTAGGCTTTCCTCCGCGATACTTGAACCCTGACGGGCAGTTTCGATTAGGATCGCCCTTTTGCGAACGAGATCTGCATGGGCCCAACGAACTAATCGATGGTGATTCGAAGGCCGAGACGGAGTTGATCATCAAGGACGGGGAAAAGTCGGTGAAGTACATTCTTGCAAATCATCCCTTCGATGTAGTAGGTTGGGATGGGATGGTTTACCCGTTCACGTTCAACGCAGATGATTTTGAGCCCATTACCGGTACCGTTCATCAACCGCCACCGATCCATCAGACGTTTCAGGCGAGTGGATTCGTTGTGTGTACCTTTGCGCCACGGATGCTAGATACGCATCCGATGGCGATCAAAGTTCCATATGCGCATAGCAATGTGGAGTCGGATGAGGTTTTGTATTATGTGCGGGGCCAATTTGGTAGCCGACGCGGCGTCGATATTGGATCGATCACGTTGCATCCGCATGGAATTCCGCATGGGCCGCATCCTGGTACCATTCGGGCAAGTGAACGCGTGACCCGGACAGACGAGTTGGCGGTTATGGTCGATACGTTTCGTCCTCTCATGTTGGCGGAGGACGCCTTAAGCTTGGAAGATCCAAAATACCCTTTTACATGGTTGGATGAGTGATGTTGATCGAGGTCAGTCAGAGTTCTGTAATCGACGTCTACCAAATGCTGGTTGGACTGGTGACACCCCGTCCGATCGCTTGGGTCACGACCATGTCCAAGACAGGAGTGGTGAATCTAGCCCCTTTCAGTTTTTTCAATGTCTTTGGCGCGAATCCACCTGTGGTTGTTTTCTCCCCGACGTTGAAACGGGATGGAACCAAAAAAGATACGCTACTCCATATCGAGGCTACGCGCGAGTTCGTGATCAACGCGTCTACCGAACAGTACGCCGAGAAAGTAAACCAATCGAGCGCCTCGTTGCCACCCGAGGAGAGCGAGGTCGCATGGATCGGCATGGACACGACCCCGTCGATCCATGTGCGTCCTCCGCGGTTGAGCGGCGTTCCTTTTGCGATCGAATGCCGATTGCTAGAGATCAAATCCTACGGAAACGGCCCGATTGCACCGAACCTCGTGATCGGAGAAGTGGTCACCATTCATGTCGATGATGCGGTATTAGGAAAGGACGGGCATCCCGACCCGAGAAAGCTCAAGGCGGTTGCGCGTCTGGGAAGTGAGTATTGGTGCCGAACCCAGGATTTATTTGAGTTTTCTCGGCCCAAATAATCGTTATCAAGGCACAGCCCCGGGAATAGATAGCAATTTCTCGAAGTAACTCTCAGTGGATTTTTTTTCGAAAACCGGATTTTCGTGGCATGGTTTCTCTGCGGATTGCGTCTTCTGCCTATAGACGGGGGCCGCGCCCGAGCCCCTGTCGATGGAGACTGCCAAACGGATTTCGCTCCTTCCAGATTTCGCTTCCGGCGGATTCGAAAACGCCATGGATGATATGAGTTCCAAGGTTTTCTCCGAACGAATCCGGATCGCGTCTTGGGTGATGTGCTGACTCTCGTCGCGCTCGGTCACGCCTGGAGTGCAAACAGAACAAGCTGCCTCAAGGCGCCTCGGGTTTTTCTTGGTGGTATTCCTGGCATGAGCCTCGTACCCTTCGTAATTGCGGAGCCTGTGCTTCTAGCGACGGGCCAATCGCTCGCTGACGGCGCTGCTCTCTTCCCATTGATTCCTGAGAATGATCCATTCTTGTTCTAGTCGATGCAGCGTCTCGTTTTGCGTGCGAAGCTGTTCGGCCCAATGCTCGTTCAATTCCTGGACCGCCTTGGCGATGATATTTCTTGAAAATGGAATCGATTCGTTGGTGACTTTTCGGATGTAGCGCGTTTGGGCCTTCCTCCAAACCGGTTCGAGTTCAAAAAGGCACCGCGCATCGAGTTGGACGTCACGAGTTGGTTTGACGGAAGGTTGGTCATCGAGGAGGGTGGCTCGCCATTGCGTGCAATCGGCGCGGAGCATCAAGGGTTCATCGGGTGATGCCGTGATCAGTTCCTCCATGAGCGTGCTGGACCAAAGTGGGTTTGCCTCGCTGTTGATTCCCATGATGGCTGGAGTGGAGTCGTCTTGGATCGGATTCCTCCAGCGCGCTACAAGCGGGGTTTCCACCGCTAGTCTCCAACGGGTTCGATCCAAGTCGATGGCGACTCGGGTCGGTTTGCTGACGGGGCCTTGAGAAACCATACGAATCAATTCGCCCGCAATTGCATCGGTTGCAAGAGGCGATGGTGTTGGGCGGCTTCGCATCGCTGCGATTTCAACCACTCCGAAATCCCCAGGCAGGCGGAACCGCCAATGCGCTTTCGGTGAATCGATCGTCGACTTTCCATGTCCCCACTGGCTTAGTTGGCAATCGAATGGGATGCGTTTTTTTTCGAATGGTACAAGCCACCCTTGGATGGTTGCTGAACGGACCAATACGTAGTTGCCAGGAAAACCTGGGATCGGTACATCAACTCCCTGTGTCGCATGGTTCGTTGGTTTGGAAGAAGTGTCCGCGAGAGGGGATAAGCTATCTTGGACAATTTGCAACAGTGGCTCCGACTCTTCGAGTAGTTGATTGACGTAGTCCATCAAGGAACTGCGGATTGATTTTTCGAAATCGGGGAGCGTCGCAGTGATAGCAGGCTCCATTTCCGATGCCCAACGCTGTTGGACTTGGGTCACTTCCTCGGGTAGACTTCGCTCGATATCGCGAAGAGCAACCCGTTCCTCTGCGATCGATTGGCGTATCGCTACAAACTCCGCGCGGATGGATTCGATCACAGCACGATCGCGAAGGGGATTTTGCTCCGCCAAGGGCACATTAGGAAGCCTTTTTTTCAAAGTGGCTAATCGTGTCTCCAGCGAGTTTCTCGCAGCCGATCGCTGGTTAGACAATCGTTGGGCTAATTGTTCCAATGTCGATCGAAACGAATTGGACCATTCCGTGACATCAAATTGAGGGAAAGGAGTCAGTTGAGTGGGACGATGGATGGGTGCAGAACGGCTGACACCAGAGCGAATCGCCAGACCTTGCACGGTCGCATGTTCGACGACTAGGTTTCGCGAAAGGAAATCCTTCTGATTGATCTTTGCTGTGACTTGTTCAATTTCAAACGACTGTCCAGACGGACTATGGAACCGAACATCCTTGACTCGTAGCGTTCCATCTTGGATCGAGAGTTTTGCTTTTCCCTCGACGGCGACTTCCCGATTTAGGACCTGAGAAAGCGTTCGATGGCTGAGCGAGCGCAACATCGGTTCAGCCGCAAATGCGGCCAAGACAACGAGTGAGAAAAGGATTGCCAGACGACGGCGCCATGCCATGATTAGGAATCGGTTCCTTCGCGTTCGGTTTTAGTTCCGGAGATGTGACGCAGCAGATACCTGAGGGAATCAGAACCCTTGTGGCCTGTTATCGCTTGGCGATGATTCCCCAGTCCGATGGGACTCGGAGGTTGGATTGCCCCTGTGTTTGGATCCACCGGGGAACCTGTATGGGTTTTAAGCGAAGTATGGCTAAAGGAGTTGTTCTTCTCAGCGATCATAAGTTCCTGGTTCATTGCTTCGGTAGTTAGGTGAGGTCCCGACAGGGCGTTGAAATCGTTTGGGATATCCCGGAGTCGATTGGTAGACGAACCGCTGGAGTTCGGATTTGCAGTTGCACTATTCTCGATTGGCGTTCGAAATCGGACGACTTCGATCACCGTTTCACGAAGGACTGTATCCCCGGGCACTCTGTTCGTACCGTCATTGGCGGCCGGTGCTGATTGCACGGTCGATGTTTTGGTCGGAGCCTTGTTTCTCTGAGCAGTCGTGTGAGGCGCAGCAGGCATATCGCCAGGTGATGGAATCGTGGTTTCAGAGGAATTCCTGTTCGCGTGCTTTTGACTCGGCATCGCGTTCCGAAGATTGGGGGTCGGCACGCGTGGATGCGAAGGAGTGATGGCCTGTCGATCGTCTGGTACCGATGCTCGCGTTGGTCCAGCGGGGGTGTTTGCGGCTACGTGGTTCGCAGACAGGTTGTCGAGTGGATTATCGAGCGTTAAACGTTGGGTTACCGAAGGTGATAAATTCGGGCTTCGAGTCGGTTTTTCGGAGGAGATCTT
Source organism: Planctomycetota bacterium (assembly GCA_016872635.1). Taxonomy (GTDB): domain Bacteria; phylum Planctomycetota; class Planctomycetia; order Pirellulales; family Pirellulaceae; genus JBKCUI01. Next base: position 6,914 of record VGZN01000126.1, read on the forward strand.
TCGAAACTCGGGAGCTTGGCGTGCGACGTCGTCGATCGACCATTGCTGGATTGCGGAGTGCGTGCGCCGAACAAGCCATCGAAGGGTGATGTAGTTAGGCGCTACCGAAAGTATGCCCAAGCAGAAGCCGCCGACGACCATCGTATTGTTGAGTCGTAGCCAAGGAACGATCGGCAGAGAGTAAATCACTCCCAGCGTATTGGCGACCCAATGGTGAGATAGGATCCATAGGCCAAGAGCATTCGGAATCGGCGCTATGAATCGGCTGACGGAGACCATCGCCACGAAAGCGGTAGCAGCGCACAAGTGATTGATCGGGAGGATCAAGATGGAAATCAGGAGCAGCAACGAAATGATACTGTCCATTGGGACGAGACCAAACGAAACACCGATCGCGAGTCCCCATGCAATCTGTTCTGGGGTGCGATGCTGCGAGATCTCAGTCAGTAGCCTTTGGGCCGTGCTGCCTAACATTCGAAACATGGTGTTGCTGCTTTTGCATGGCGTCGTTTGCTAGCATCTTTAGCATCGTGACGCGTGTTGATGCTCTGGTTTCATCGGATCTGTTCCTCTGCGAAGTGAAACCGAATGTTCGGGTCCGATCGAATTTCGAGTTGCACGCAGGAGAAAATTGTTTGCTATCATTGGGCTAGAAGTCATTTGCGTACGTTGGGATGAGGCTTTCTGTATCCCGGCGTGATTCCTTTTTTGATCAAGCCCTTGAAGCATCTACGATGAACCGATTGATTCTTTTGTTGCGTTTTAGTTCGATATCTGTCAGCTACTTGGTTGCTATTCTGTTCGTGTTGGTCGCCGCTGTCGGTGATCGAGTGAGCGTTCCATTGGCGAATGGCCAAGATGTAGTGACAGGTGGGCGGCCTAATATCGTTTTGATTGCAGCGGATGATCTTGGGGTTTTTGATCTGGGTTGTTACGGACGCGTGGACCACAGGACACCTAATTTGGATGCGATCGCATCGAGCGGCGTGCAGTTCACCAGCGCGTATTGCGGATTGCCGATTTGTTCGGCTTCGCGTGCATCGTTAATGACTAGCAAGTGGCCAGCGAGATTGCATTTGACGACCTACTTGCCCGGTCGTCCGGATGCAGCGAGTCAGAAGTTGCTTCAGGCGAGGATTGAACCGGGGTTGGTCGCAAGCGAGCAGACATTGGCAGAGGTGCTGCAGCGATCTGGTTATGCCACCGGTATTTTTGGCAAGTGGCATTTAGGGAGTGGTGAATCGTCTGCGAGAGGCCAAGGATTCGATGTTGTTGTCGAGCCTGCAGGGAATGGGGAACCGGGTACCACAGGTGGTAAGAACGAGCGACTGATCACCGACAAGGCGATTGAGTTTATTAAGTCTGTGTCGGGTAAGCCATTTTTTTGCTACATACCGCATCATTCTCCGCACGTTGCGCTCAAGGAGTCGGAGGAACGAATCGCTTCGAACGCAAAGGCTTGGAATCCACTTTATGCAGCTACGATTGAATCGCTCGATGAATCGATTGGGGCGTTGATGAAGGGTTTGAAGGAAGCGGGGCAATCCGAGAATACGATCTTGATTTTTACTAGCGACAACGGTGGATTGCATGTACCAGAGATTCATCCGTTGCCAGTGACACATAATGGTCCATACCGCGCAGGGAAGGGATATTTGTACGAAGGTGGCTTACGGGTGCCACTGATCATCTACTCGCCAAAGAAGTATCAACCGGCCAAAGTTTCAGAGCCGGTGTCTTTGCTCGATATACTTCCCACGGTTTTGGAGGAGGTCGGGATCGAGGTTGGTCGATCGGTAGGTCCGGTGGACGGTCAGTCGTTGGTACCTATCCTCAGTGACAAATGGACCAAGTCCGACGCTGTCCCTGATCGAACCTTTTATTGGCATCTACCGCATTACACCAATCAGGGAAGTCGACCAGCTGGCGCGGTTCGTAGGGGCAACTGGAAACTGGTGGAAGATTACGAAACGGGAGGCCTCGAGCTTTATGATTTGAGAGAGGATATCGGAGAAACCACTGACGTGGCAGGAAGCAACCCTGCGATCGTGCGAGAATTGAGTGGAGCATTGTCCCAATGGCGGGATTCGGTCGCCGCGCAGATGTGTCTGCCAAACCCAGCATTCGATGAACAACTGCATCGTTCGCTGTACATCGATCAAGATCCATCGAAGCTCAACGGCAGTATATCAACGACCGAGCGCATTGGTGAGCAATGGAAGTCGTGGCGGGATGGAATGAACCGTGTTGTGTCAGGACGGGCCACAATCTTGAAAAATACGAAAGATGCCATTCGGTTAGTCGCCTCGGAGTCGAAAACACACGGTACGCGTATCCGATATGAGCCCGAAACGTACAAGAACGTCGTAGGATACTGGACGGAGGTAGCTGATTGGGTCGAGTGGGAGTTCGACTCATCGATCGATGGGACCTTCGAGGTACAAGTCCATTGTGGATGTGGAACTGGTAATGGGGGTTCTGATGTGGATGTGACCGTGGAAACCGACGGCAGCGATCCGCAGACATTGCCATGGAAAGTCCGCACGACAGGACATTTCCAAAACATCGTGATCGAACCTGTCGGACGTGTACAGATCCGAAAAGGAAAAGTCAGGGTGACGGTCAAGCCCAAAAAGAAATCTGCCGCGGCGGTTTGTGACATCCGGCAGATCGTGCTCATTCCGATCCCTCTAGCCGAATGACAAGCCCATAGTTCAGGCATGCCTGAATGAGAGATTTGTCACAAAGCTTCGATACGGGCATGGGTTCACGGAGCGAGTTGCAGGGACAACCAACGCTGCATGCGAATGTTGTCCCGTGTTGCAGTTGCCCGGGCCTACTATTGGCCAATGTTTCCGTGTGGGCGGCGGGGCATTTGTCGCGGGAACGGGAGGGCTTTCTTCGGAGGAAGGTCGCTTTCAGATTCCTCAGCCCATAGGTCTCGTTCATCATCCGACGCATAGTAGGTCAGCCAACAGTCCATGTCATTGTCATCGAGGCAATGCCAATGCAGGAAATGGCGAGGGCCTGATATTTTCTTTTGGTAGACAGGCAGGATGTCTCGCATGAGCAAGCAATAGAGTTGGCGATCGCTCAAGTGATCTGTAAAGTCGAGCGAGATCTTCTGACTGTAGAGCAGATGGATGGTCCGCCACAAAATCGAGTGGACTTGGTCATCGCTCAGGGATTCGGGGCGAGGCAATACCAATTCCGGTTCGAACCATTTACAAATCGGTAGCGAGGGAGCACGTTCCCATGCGAGGATCGATTCGAGGAACTCGTTCTCTTCAGCCAGCGTCATGTGCCGGATGCTCACCAAATCTACCGACTCATCTAAGTAAGGTTCCAACTCGTCACGGAGTTGGGCGTTGCGCAACATCAATTCAACTTCGTCAGCGAGGGGAGCTGGGACTTGGGACATAAAAAATGAGTCGGTTCGAGGGGAGAAACCTTTCGTGCTGCCGTGGAACAGGCAACTCAACTCACTTTATCCACGTCGCCTGCAGCCCCAAAGGATGAACTTCAATAAAACCCGGGTTGTCAAAAAGAAAATGAAAAACCAGAGCGTAGAAACGGAAGAAACCGCAATCTTTAACCACTAAACAGCGTATGCCTTCGTGGAATTGGCCTAGTCGGTGCTGGGATGCGATGGCAACTCGGCAGTACCTAGGTCCCCGGATATGGCAAACCGGCCCTGGCGAGGGGTTTGCTCGCGTTGACCTGGGTGTTGGCGTGGACCTACAATGGGATGTCCATTTTGTTGGGAGAGACCATGATTTTGATTCGGAATTGCCTGCTTCTATTCGCCGTCTTTGCTTCGGTTCTTACCGCGTCCGAGTCGTTGGCTCCCGGATTCGCGGGATCCGGGCTCAGGGCAGCAGAAGTCCATCCGCAGGATGCCGTCCTTCCGGATACAGCCTCTCTCGACGCGGCTTCACAGGAGTCGGGGCGTCCGGCGGGTGATCGAGCTTCGAGTTCGAAGGGTG
>VGZN01000127.1 GCA_016872635.1 Planctomycetota bacterium
CTGTCGCTAAGCCGAAATCGTTGAGGAGTGGTTCGGTGACCATACCCAGTCCATGCGTGCGACCTGGGTAAGTAGCTGCCATTGCTGCGGCACCAATAAGAATCACGATAAATTGGGAAAAACGATTTTTCCAGACTTGTTTCGGGTTGTCGAAGATCGCATCCACCGAACAGGGGACGTGAACTTCACTGGAGATAACTCGATCCCTGGATAGCGATGATGTATTGGAGTTCGTACGATCCATCATTGGAAAAATAACTCATTGCGCATCGGCTCGGGATAACGTTCTTGAATCCATCGATGGAACTCCAAATAATGGGATCGGAACGAATCCCCTCCTTCCGAACAGGAGTTGTAGCTCATGAAGTATCCGCGTCTTGTTGATGCTGTTGTGTTGGGCTCCGAATAATGGGGTGTGAAACACCCAAAAATGGCGATGTCTCCAATTCCAAGAGTTAAACAGACAGGTCTCGTTTCCATGCGGGAATGCGCAAGATGATGATGCTGGCCGTCCATTTCGGACAAGTATCCTTGTCGATGCATCCTTGGATACACCATCGTCCCTCCCGATGCTTCCTGAAACGGGTCAATCGCCAGCAATACGGTGATAAACGACTTGGGGAACCCCGGCCAACAAATCCAATCCTGGTGCAAATCGATCCCAAGAGATCCCGATGGCTTGTAAAAGTATTTGTCTTTGAACAGATATGGTCCTTCTCCGTAAATACTTGACAAAACACCTTGGATTCGAGGATCAAGCGCGATCTGCCGAGCCGCAGGGCAAATGTCGGAGATTGGATCGACAACCTCAAGCATCAATTCTCCGGTTTGGTAATGAGCTTTGTGCCTGACTCGAAGGTTCCCAGGCCGGAGTACTGCGGATCGCCGGCTGATTTCTTCATCGACCGCGGCTGCAAATCGCTCAACTTCGCCAGGATCAAAAAGTTTCGGAACAACAAGGTAGCCCAGGTCTCGGTAGGTTTCGATCTGCTCAGTCGTCAGCGAGTTGTCAGAGAGACTTTCGTTAGTCTTCGACATTAGCCACCTCCCCGCCATTACGGGTTGCAATCGCTCTCCAGATTGCCATATCCACGGAGTTGCCAATCATTCGAACGCTACCATCGATGTACCATGCAGTTACTCCCCCGGTGTGACGACTTCTCGCTGTCGAAAGCCCATGCCCAGAGCTACGAGCCAAGGGGTCTGCTGGTGTGCCGATGAAATTCGTGATGCAATCAGGATTCACCGGATCGTTCGGTCGATAGTAGTGGTTGTAACTGGTACACCTGGGCTCTCCTGCAACCCAAGTGTACATTCTTCGTTGGCTGAAATTGATCCGAAGTGAACTTGCGCAAGATGTATCCGTTAGTTCGGTTCCAGGATTTACGAACATTGTTTCAACGCGTAAAAACTTTCGATCTGTAAGTGTTGTTCGCTCGTCTCCTCCTCCAAGTAAGCGTTCCGATGCTCCCACGGTATTGGATGTTCCATCGGTGACATCGCGAAGTCTTAGTGACTGCTGTCCAATAAAAGCGCCATCTGCATCGTAAGGAGACCCTAACCAGTTGGTTTTGCCGCGTGTTGTCCCTGTGCCAAGACAAAACGCATAGTTGCTGGGGGCGAACTCTCCAGCGATTGCATACGAGTCTCGGCAAACCGATTCACCCAAATCACTTGGGCACAAAAAGATCGGAACTCGTGTCGTTACCGCACGTGGTGCTTGGATTCCGTACGGTGGAACCAATTGATACATAGTCAGACTTAAGTCGATTGAATTGTAGACCGAAGTTTGCTCGAGATAGGGTGTTAGAAACGCCACTGTCCCCCACGTATCAAAGTAATAGGGTGCTCCATTGATCGAATTCCCCCGAAATCCTGGGGGAAGCTTCTTCGTAGCAGATTCGTGGTTGTGGACTGCCAGCCCTAACTGACGAATGTGGTTTTGACACTGCATTCGTCGAGCCGCCTCGCGTGCCGCTTGGACGGCGGGTAGCAAAAGCCCCACCAAGATCCCAATAATCGCGATGACAACCAATAACTCAACCAAGGTAAACGCACTATGAACTGATGCTCTGCGATTCATCGCCCCCCCGATTTTAGATTAGACTACTCTCAAACCATCAAACGACCGCTTGAATGTCGGACTGTTTCCGTGATTTGTCAAGGACGGTCAGTTCGAAAACGCTGTTGGATTTTCACTCTTCACCGGATTCCTCACGGTTCGCGCGAGGGAGTTTTGAACGGCAACCCAATCGCATCCATTCCCAAAGCAAAATTTCCCAGGATGTCCAGCAACGCAAAGTAATGACAAATCCGCCGCAACCCGCGTGATTGCTTGAGAGTTGAACCATTTTTTGAACGTTCGTTTCAGGTTGCGAGAATGCAGGATGCGGACGCGCAAGACCTTGTGCAGAGTGCATAAAAAGGGGGACCAATTCTATTCAACGTCGGGATAAGAAAGATGCGGCAAACAAATTCCGTCACTGGTTGCGACGAATCCCTCAAAATACGATTTTCAACGCATTGTGTCGTTCAGGAGCAAGATCTTGCGACTGCCGGTTCCGAAATGCTCATGCCTGTTGCTGGCCAAGCTAAAAAAGAAGAGTGCGTTGAACAGGAATTAGCGACTGAGAAACGGAGAGTGCGTCGCCTGGCGAATTGGTTCCCAAGTGGTCGATTGTCGCTTCGCTACTCGGCTGGTTGAAAGTATGGGCCTCGTGGCTTGCGATAACGCACCGCTTCCATCCAACGTTTGTCCTTGCGGTAATCGTGACAACATGCCTGATTGTTGCTTATGCTACGGCTTCGTACTGCAACCATTTGATACTCATACCTCGCTTTTGGGCGCGGAATGGACATTGGGAGTACCTTTGCTGGCTGTTAATGACTATGACAGTGTTTACTGCAATCGCGCTAGCAATTATCAGAATTTCCTATTTCAATCTTTTAGGTCCGGATGCCGACCCAAATGGGATGTACAAGCACTTCGCGATCGACTTCTTCGGGATGGCGGTACATATTTTGATTGCCGCATCTCTGGTCTCGTTTACACGCCTCTTAGGAAGAATGGTCAATCGAACGCAAATGCTACCGAACGAATAATGGACTAGAAGTTATGTCTTTGCGATTGGCAGTTTAGAGCCTCGCCAACATATACCCTCTTGAAAAAATGCTGATTTATTTTCGGGTTCTTCGGGAATTTTAGTAGGTAACTTTTCTTGGTAGTAGATCAAGCTTGCCGCAGAAGAACAGGATTCGAACACGATAGCTTTGGAATGATCGAAACCCTCGAGCGTTCGATTTGATCTGCTGGATCTTACTGTTGAACCCTTCACTCATGGCATTTGTCAATCTGTGCTGAAAGTAGTTCAGTAATCCCGGTAGGTGTCGCTTGAGCATCGTTGCCTTGGCGACCATCGGAGTCAGCTTGCTCTTGGATGCCCACTCGTACCACTGTTCGAAGAAACCCACTGCAGTAACACGGCTAAAACATTCCCAGAACGTTCGGAATTGCTCCGTCATGGCCCACGCTCGACCTGTCCTAAGTGACTGCTCCTTGAATTCACTAAAATGCAACAGTCGGTTGAATGACAAATTCTCCGGGTTGAACAACCACATCTGTTTGGTCCCAACGAGTGTTGTATCTCCCTCTTTTTTCAAAAACTTGTTCTCCTGCCTTCGAACTTGATCCACTGCCTCATTTAGATGCTTACTAACATGAAAACGGTCAAAAACAATCGATGCAGATGGAGCGTTTTTCCAAGTACTGGCGATAAATGCAGGCCACATATCCATAGAAACTGCTTGAACTTTAGCTCGTTGCTCCTCAGAGAGTGTTTTCCAAAGCGAATCAGTGGCTTCCTCGGTTCGTCCCTCAACGACTTCCAAGACACGGGATCCAGAAATGTCTGTCATGACCGACACATAATTGTGCCCTCGAAGGAACGATTTTTCGTCGATGCCTATCTGCGTAATCTGTTCGGTCTCACGACGTTCGAGCCCTCGCTCGACAGCTCGCTTCATGATTCCTTGGACGGTATCCCAATCCAACCGAAGAAGCGCTGCTGCTTGCTTCACGCTGCTGCATGCCTGAAGACCACGAATGGCAATGCCTCAAACATCAATGTGAATCTCGAGTGCTTGCCAGCCCAAGGGACATCCACCGTTTTTATCCCACACTTCTCACAAGCACAGCGAGGAGTTCTCGCCTGATGGATGGTTTCAAACTGCATCGTATCGAGGTGTCGCCACGTCCTCTCTGGGGCCAAATCGGCTCGCGTGCAGGAGATACCGCGCTCGGGGCAGGTCAGACGTCCTCCTCGATGCTCCAAGGCAATGATAACTCGCTTCGACTCCATCGAAAGATCCACAGATTTTACAAGCCAAGCTTCATCCAAGCCCAGCAACATGCGATAGTGGTTGTTTAGTTCATTCATCACCGCGATCCTACCAATCCGCTTGGACCGTGCAAACCTACCTACTAAAATTCCTCAATAATCTATTTTCGGTCGCGACCAAACGTGTCACCCGTACCATCGAGAATATCTACTTCGGTATCTGCGTTGATTGCCGAGGATCGCACTTGCGTGATAGACCTGATGCGTCGGTCTGATCTAAGCTGCGGTTGATATTCCATCCTCCTTGATTTCCCTGATACACAGAAGCCCCTTCCTCGCACGAAGGCGAGTGCAATCATGATGCAAAACAGCTTAGCTTTTCAACCGGTCGTATTCGAAGTGTTGCGAGACGCGGCCGATTCTCTTTTGCGTCACTGCGATAACCACAAACGTAAGGGAACGGACCTGGATGATTGGATGATGGAGCTATCAGGTAAAGTCGCGGATATCTTTCTCGGCAACAATGAGAATTATGCAGCAGAGCCAGGATGGAATGAACCGGGAAAGATCGACGAATGGATCGTGTCGCAGATCCCCATGGGGGTAAAATCCCCGAAGGAACGAGTGCAAATGTTGATCCTGCAGTTTTTCTCGGATCTTTTCGATCTTGCGAATTTCGCGAACACGCCCGGAGTTCTCGACGAGCAATGGAAATCCTCTTGGACGCAGTGCTTTATCGACTACTGCGGTTTACTCATGGGGGTCCCAGAAATCGAGGACGAGACCGTAGCCTTCGGGGCGTTGAAACAAGACTCTTGAATCACTAGACGGGGAGGAATTTCGAATGGCAGAATGCTTTAGGTATATTTGTTCCGATTGCAGGCGGTCGATCGACGCGTGGTCTGACGGAAACCCGTACTACATCGATGAGGATGGGCAAAAGTAATATGCCTTTCACCCTAATCATGAATTGCGCGATAAATGCATTGGAAATGATTCCCCTCATTTGTGCGCGGATTGTGGAGACGTAGTGCTCAGAGTCCAGGTACGAAGAGATTCTAGAAATGGCGGAAAGGAAAAGCGGTTACCGCCAGCTGGGCTTTTCCTTCAGGCCTAGACCCAGCACAAGATTCGGGGCACTCGGCTCAATTAGCTGGCGGGCTCTGAATCCCGTTTAGCCAAGTTCGCTTCCAATTCCGCGGTTGCTTCGTCTGGCGATAGTTCTACGATTTTGCCATCTCGCCAGATAACAATTTCGGTATTCGCAGCGCGAGCTCGATCGATGACTTTTCGGCATGCAGCTTCGAATGCCATATCTGATTTAGCGATCAGAGAGTCTGGAGCGTTGTTTCTAATCATTGGGGGCCTCCTTACAATGCAGTTGAACTTGTTCCCAGCCATGATAGACTAAAACTCGCTTATTTTCGCCCTCAATCTCTGCGATCGGAACTGGCGGGAAGAGAGCACCATCGTAGACGCAGACGGTTGTGACAACCGGAATATACAAATCGAAGAGATTGGCCAACCCTCGAGCGTATCTTCGCCGAACAACAGCTTCGGGAATATTGTGGCCACCTTCGCGAACGCGTTTCGCGACTCTCTGGATCGCCAGCAATCGAGCCATTGAAACGGCTCAAGTCATCGAAGAACTGATTTCGATGGCGAAGGATTTCCAAGCGGGGTTGAAACGCGACGAAGCACTAGGGCTGAATCCAGATGAACTTGCGTTCTATAACGCTTTGGCTAATAACGAAAGCGCAGTGCGAGAGCTGGGCGATGACACGCTTAAAAGGTTAGCCTCTGAACTTACCGAAAAGCTACGTACAAGCACAACTTCGACATCAAGTCGTTCTGGCCAGTTCATAGCGATTTGGCAATCTACAATCGATCGCTCGGTGAACTGCGAACAACGCGAAGTCGCCCAAGGAGAAGGCTCTCTATTGCCGGCTCTTGGGCAAGCACTTGTTCGGTAGCGAGGATTGCTTTCCGACTGGAGTGAAGTACTCCCTCGAGCCGCTAGGTATGGCTCGAGCTTCGTTGAGAGATTGAGCGACTTCTGCTAACGACTTTCCCTTGGCAGCATTCTCAAAAATCTCTCGAATATTGCCATCCTTGATGTCTTCAATGAGACGATTCAAGGCGGGCCGATCCAATGTCTCAGAGGATTGGCCAACGTCATCGTATCGGCGATCGACGAGTTGCCATCCCTCTCGCTGTATGGATGCAGCCAAAACGAAACAGACATTGTGTTGCGCATCACAAGATGTGAACTCGCTTCGCGATTCACGTGACTGACGAGTGTAGATACCGCAGCGTTGGGGAATCAATTTCGATCAAACTGGTGGCTCATTTGTTCAGACGCTCGTTTCGCGTTCATCGCCAAGCAATTGACTGAGAACGCTGGCAACTCCAATCTTTTCGGCCCAATGGCTGAGGTAGGGAAAGTCGATCGTTGATTTGGAAATAGCGAGAATCCCCGCTGAATCGGTTAGCTGGCGATCCGAAGGCGAAATGCAATACCAACGTAGTTTGTACAGGATTACATCTTCGGGGCGAGCGATAAATGCTGCTTCGCCAAATAGCCGAATGGAAAGCCGTCGTTCAAACCGGACGCGGTCGTATTCATCCTGAGGAACCGAAAAGAAATCGACCTTCAACGCCGATCGATTGTCGAGAGCGTTGAATTGGTAGGGAGGTCGAAGGGCTGCTCTTACGCTATGTTCTTGGATGAAGAATTGTTCTTCGAAGGCTCTCACAAACTTCGTGACATCAGGCAATTCAAATTGAACTACAAAATCGATATCGTGAGTCGAACGAGGCACGCCCCAAAAATTGCTCGCCATCGATCCCACAACCATGTACGGAATTTGAGCCGCATTCAGCCTTCGTAAACAATCGATGAGTAGTTCTTGTTCGGTCATGTCGCAGGGGGTATTCGACTCTGGAGTTGGTAACCAAGCCGTATGCGCTGACGAAGCTGCGCTTCGACTTCTTCGGCTGTGGCGTTTGCGCGAGCAGCACGAATCGACTCTCGCGATACTTCACACGACAGCTCATGCAGGTTGAGCGCGATCTGAAGCCGCTCCTCTCCAGACATCTTCTGATAGGCTTCGATTTGCAATCTAGTCGCGGTGAAAGTGTCCATTGTGCTACATCCGATCGGTTTTCGTGCTCTTTACAATTTCGTCCAATCCTCAATCGTAAGATTGTGAATCCGCTCAAAGTCCACTGTGTTGCGAGTCAGCAACGTCATTTGATTGGCGATCGCAATTGAAGCGATGCGAAGATCAATAGCGCCGATTCGAATGCGACTGCGGCGAAGTTCGGCATAGACGTCAGCAACCGCCACATTGAATCCGAGAACCTGGGCTTTGGCGAATGTTAGAACGACATGCTGTAATTCAGTGTAGCCTCGCACCAGATCCGATTCTTCCTTCGTGCGAGCAATGAACTTGAGCCATCCGTTGAATTGCTCGTGAAAGGAAACGATGGTCACGAAGAAAAAAGAAGATGGGTGGTTTTCCAATTGCTTGGCGATCGACTCGAATTCTGGACCTCGCCGTTTCTGGAGGAAACTGAGGTGATCGGAGTCGAAGATATACATGAAGACTAATCCTGGTCGGGTGGTTCTGCGTCGCGGAGTTCCTTACCGAGACGAACAATCTCGTCGAAGTCCGGATCGTCCTTGCAGGTTCCAGTGATCTCATCGATCCAATTGGGTTGGCTTGGCACCTTCGTTTTGAGAATTGCAACTTCTCGTTCCAATTGAGCTAGCCTTTGTTCGACGGACTCCGACATTTTACTATTGTCCTGAGGCCTTCTGCACTTGCCGAAGAGAATTCTCAGCGAGTCGTCCTAGCTGTTAAACCGGAGTAGTCTGAAAAACAGAGAATCCGAGAGTTGCAGACGATTTTGCGCGATCCAGTCTCGAACGTGCGATTGTTAGGTCGTTCTGCGCCGCTCTCAGATTGTTCTCTGGATTTACAGCTTCTGCGAAATTCCCTCGGGAAAACGAAAAAAGCCGGGGGATACAAATCCTCGGCTTTTACCGTTAACTACGTTGTCTCGGGAGTTCCGAGGACAGATAAGCTCCGCAAGCACAACCCTCTTCGTAACGATACTCTCCGCGCTCAAAATTCGTAAAGCCTTGCATCGCAAAGCCTTACGGATTTCGAGACCCGTTTGGTCTGTTTTCCTACGAAGAGGTTTGAACCGTGGGTTAACACCACCTCTCATTGCAGAATATCCGAAGCCGCTTTGCCGAGCAAAATCTGATTTTGTCGCACCCCTCTCCGAATGGGTGGAAGTTGCTGAGGTTTGCCAAGACGTCCAAATTCCTTCGCGCAAGGATCAATCGAGACGTAGGGGGGGCTGGTAGGTGTGGCTATCCATTGGCTCGCCAGAATGGCTGAATTTCAAAAAACTACTCGTCGAACCCTTCTGTGTTTTGAACTACTTCCCCCTCCCCGAATCGACCCTGCGATTGGAAGTTTCTTGGGGGGCCGTTGAACGATCCGTCGGCAAAGCTTAGGAGCCTTGTGTTTTCACGACCGTATCGGTGTCTTTTGGGTGCGCCGCTTAACGAAAAGCGCGCTTAACTAGATACGCGACCGGCACGCAACCGTGAGCTACATCGGCGGAATCTCTCGCGGTCGGCTGATATGGTGTGAGTACGGAGTTGCGCCGTAATAATGGCACAGCTGTTTCTAACTTCTAAGCGGCATACTTTTACGGAAACCGGTGCGAGTCCGACCAAGAATGTTTCGATTCTCGCTGGGCTTTGCGAATTGTCATGCAATTCGGTTCACTGGCTGCTTGACGCGGCAGCGGAATCTTTTTCTGATGACTTGACGAACCGACATCGACGAGTCATCGTAAATAGAACCTTGATCCTTGGTAGGACCATTTTGCAACCGATCACTTTAACTTTCTGAATCGATCGTCATCGATGTCTTCGTTGTTCCGACCACTCCTATCGAGCTTGCTATGCTGCGTGATTGCCTTTGGGCAATTGCCTGCTTTGCTGCACGTGGCTACATGTCACGGCCATGCTCACTGCCATAGAGTGGTAGCTGAACAGGAATCTCCGGACGTTTGTTCGCACGGTTTCCATCACTACACCTCCGAGAGCAAGGGGCGAAGCTCGAGCGATCGTGTGGTTCGAAATGAGGAATCCCCAGCGGTTCCTTTGCATGATTCCGAACATTGCGCGGTCTGCCACTCTTTGGCGAATCCCGTGGGTTTGATTTGGAATTTTGAGTTGCCACTGGTGCAGGAGTGCCTGGTCGAACTTGCATCCATTTGTGCCGACCGACTACCGGTCGAAGCCTCTTTTACGATGGCACAGCCACGTGGGCCACCGGCCGTTGCGTAAGTAATTCAGCGCGTGTTTGCACACAGGATAGGCCTTCAGCCTGAGTGAAATGCGCATGAACTGGAAATTCCGTTCCTTAACACCCACCCCGGACTTCAACAACCATACGTCCCACCGTGCGCGGTGCGGTTGGTCAATGGTCCGACCAAACCCGATCGGCTGTGCCCGCGCGGTGGGGCTCCTAAGATGTTAACAGTGTGAATCACTTGTACTAACCGCATTGAAGTGCGGAGAGGCATTGGTGATCGCAATAGCAATACACCGTGTGCGGATTGTTCGTCGCCGCCGCACACGCCTGCACTGGTCATGCGGAACCTTTGGTCAGGCGGCAAGTATTTTCAGTAACTCGTTTTCCGTATAGAAGGGGAAACAAACATGCGTAAGTTTATTAGCAACAAGAAGGGCCAAGGCCTAGTCGAGTACGGTTTGATCATCGCCGGCGTAGCACTGATCTGTGCCGCTGCCGTATCGGTGTTCGGGCACAAGACTAGCGATTTGATCGCTGCTGTCGCAGCCGTTTTACCAGGTGCACATGATGACGATAACGGTCCGCTAACAAGCGGCAAACTTATTGAGACTACCGCAGCGACTGATGACGATACAGGAATCACCCTTAACACTAATGCAATTCTACTTGGCACCGATACACCTCGTTTAGGTTTGAACGTTGGTTTAGGAGCTGCAGCTCCAGCGTTCGGTGGCTTGGTTCTCGAAGCCGACTAGTTTGGCATCGTTTTACCCGGATCAATTTAGCACCCGTGGCGAGACTTCTCGTCACGGGTGCTTTTGACCTTACGCCAAAGGTTCTAGAAATTGTTTGTAGCCATTGCTTCCTTTGTATTCCTTCTCCTTGTTGTCGCCACAGTGCTTGATTTGCGAACGCGTGAAATTCCAGATTGGATTTCGATCGTAATCGCGATCTTGGCAGTTGTCTCAGCGGCTGCCGGATGGCTCGGCATCGGCTTGGTGTTGGTTGCGAGCGGGGGCTTGGTGGGTCTGACGATTGGTTACCTGCTGTTTCGATTTGCGAAGCTGGGAGGTGGAGATGCGAAGCTGATTGCTGCGTTAGGCATGCTGGTTGGTCCAGTCGGTTTGTTCATTGTGTTGTTCGGAATGGCGATTGCCGGTGGCGTG
>VGZN01000128.1 GCA_016872635.1 Planctomycetota bacterium
TTTATCCAAAGCTTTGGAAATTCCTTGCAGTCGGACTTTTCGTTGGTGGATTGTTGGGAGCATGCTTGGCAGTGCTTATCGATCATTCGGACCTTGCGTTCCGCACGCCGATCGATATTCAGGAAAGTCTCAACGTTCCGGTCATTTGCAAGGTTCCTCGCATCCGCAAGGGACGCATCAGCAAGGACTTTGTTGGGTCCCCGATGTTGATTACTGCATATAACTCCAACTCGTCGGTTTCGGAAACCTTCCGCGCCGCCAGAACCTCGTTGTTGTTTTCTGTGGCCCAGTCGGGAAGCAAGGTCTTCATGTTCACCAGTCCCTCACCTGGGGATGGTAAATCCACAACTATTGCGAACCTCGCGATATCCCTCGCCCAAACCAATAAGCGGGTCTGCCTCGTCGATGCGGATTATCGCCGTCCCCGCGTTCAACAGAACTTTGGCGTGCAATTCGAACCAGGTGGCTTGCAGCACCTGCTCGGCGAAACAAGCTTGGATGAAGCCCTGCGGCCCTGTGAGTTCCAAAACAATCTGACTTTGCTCACCACCGGTGGTCGCCCGAAAAATCCCGGCGAGTTGGTCGCGTCCAATGGCTTTGCGGACATGATTTCTGAACTGCGAGCAAAGTACGATATCGTGCTGATCGATTCGCCTCCAGTGATTCCTGTCGCCGATGCGACTAGCCTATCCTCCGTTGTCGATGGCATCGTCTTGGTATTGCGCATTCGCCGCGGCGTGATCCTGTCAGCGAGGAAAGCAAAGGAACGACTGGATATGGTGCAAGCGAACTTGATGGGGGTTATCGTCAACGGTATGGACGAGAACATCTACTACAACGAATACGGCACCTACTACCGAGGAGCGTACTACAGCGGTTACAGCTATGGACGCTACTACGATCGTCAGTACTCCGATTACTCCGATCGACCGCGTGCGGAAAAAACTGTGAAACGGAGCTAGTTCCTCGGAAGGCTTTGGAGCATCCACCGACACATGGAGCGGCACGGGTTTCTGCAAGTCGTTTTGGCACTCGATTACTGACCGATTGCGTACGAACGATGGTTGTGGCCATCGAAACGCAAACTGGATGAGCGCGACCTTTAGGTCGCGTTTTTCGTTGGTACCTTGGGTTCAATCATTCCGAGTTTTCCGACTCCTTGTTGCCTGGAGGGGTTGCGAATCCTTTCGGTTGGCGCGATGCCTGGCAGGACCAAGGCGGGAGGGTTGTAACGATCGTAAGGGGATGGGGGGAGGCTCTGCGCTTGGTACTTGATGAATTTTTGAGATGGGCTGCACGTAATCGGACTCTGCCATCGGTGGGCGAGTACTCTAATGGAAGACGCAACCACCGTTTGGTTTTCCGGAGGAATGGTTTCCTTGCAAGCTTCATGAACTGAAGTTCCACTTTGTTTGAATGTGTGATCATGGCTGGATTTTTCGTGCTATTGATTTCTGGGATTTGCGCCCATGCGTCGCTCTTGCTCTCCTTTTTTAAGGAGCGATTGGGGGCGAGTGACGGTTTGTTCGTACCCGTCGCCATTGGCGTTGCGGCGCTGTTGATTTGGCTGCGGCGGAAAGACTTTTTCGCTCGAAGGATCGATGACGTCGAGGATTCCGTCCGCTATCAGAGGGTTCACGGCAGTGTTCCCGGTTTTTGGGTGGGGGCGATTCTTTGCGCTGGTTTGGCACTGATGAGCAACCTCCTCGGTTCCGCACATTTGGGGTGGATCACGTTCCTCGTTTTTCTCGGGCTACTGGTCTACCTCTCGTATGGAAAGTACGGCTATTCGGGAGCGGTCCCAGTTTTGGTATTGCTGTATTTTATGAAGCCGATTCCCGATGCATGGGAACCCTGGGTGCAATTAGGTTTTCAATGGGCAGCCAGTAGGATGGCAGGTGTGATCCTCGATTTTCTCAGTATCTTTTACTACTACGAGGGAGTGGTATTGGGACTAGTTAGCCAGGAGGGACTCGCTGTTGGGGTGTGCAATGGCGTGCGGTCCCTGGTTCCGGCAGTTTTCCTCGCTATTGCTTGGGGGGTTGGGTGTCGGTACCACTGGTTCCGGACGTTTGTGAACGTTTGTCAGATGTTGTTCTGGGTGGTCTTGTTCAATGCACTCCGCATTGCGTTACTGATGTGGAATCAAGATCGCGGTGGCGATTGGATGGAGAGTTGGCTCGCCACCAGCATCATTGAGTATGTTTCGTTGGCGCTCATTTTGTTCTTTGCGTGGAGCGGTGATCAGTTGTTTGCCAGCATTGTCGAGCCGGCGAGTGATGCATTACCTGAGGGGGTGATTGATTCAGGACTTAGGGATGTCGATAGAAAGCCAATGGTTGCAATGTCCGCTTGGACTGTGAGTGTTGGAATCATTCTCTTTTTGGTTGGTCTCATCTCAGTTCGCTGCATCGCGATTTACCCGTGGCAGGGTGATCTTCTGCGGGATCGGATTTTGTCGGTCCAGTTGCCTGGAGAGATAGACGGGTGGAAAATTACCGAGAGACCGAATTCGAACGACACCGAAAGACCTTTTGTGTTTTTTCCTGAGTACGGTTCTACAGTTCGTGATTGGACTCTGGAACGCGAGGGACGAGTGATGCGATTGAGCATCGCAGGTTCATGCAGAAGGTATCCAGGAATGGGATGGTTCTGGAAATGGAATGGCTGGGATATGGGGTTAGAAAGTTATAACCGCATGGATAAATCGAAGTCGGCTTCGCGACGATATGCGTTGTTGGAGTTGACCCGATTGCCCGGAGAGGCAGGAGCGGTGGTGGGTTGCGGCATCGGGCCTCAAGGTGTCTCCATTCCAAACGGAGGTATTTTTGGTGTGAATGACAACATCGTGGAGTTTCTGGGGAATGCGATTAATGCCGTGATTGGAACTGCCACGATCGACGCGGTTGCAAGGCAATCTCACGGCACGCCCGTGGGATCGGTATCGCTTTACAGGAAATCGGCTCGGAAGCTTGATACGGATCAGATTGAGGAGTTAAAAAAGGTGTTTGATCAGGTTTTAGACCGCATCGATGCGAATCCAATCGATGCGACTGCGAAGTCGGCTCCATCACCAAACGGGTGACGAATACAACGATTGAACGTCCGAACTAGCAATGGATTTGAAAGTTATGTTTCATTTTCTGCGAGAGCTTCCAATCGTAACCTTACGAGCCATCTCCGATGGCATCGAATGGCTACTCGTTGCGATTTGGAAGCCATTCCAGCGCGAGAGCGACGAAGATGTGCGACCATGGTACAAAACCGCTATTCTCTTGCCTTTGTTAATTCCCTATTTGCTGTTCCGATTGGCATTGGGCGTTTTAGCATTCCCTTTTCGGTCGTTCTTCTTGCCGCCCGAGCGGCGAAGGCATTATCTTCGCGGGATTCCAGCCATGTTGGTGGTGACTGGGGGCGTCATCGGCTTGGTGGGTTACCTTTTTGTCCACGATCGGATTATTAGTAGGTATATCAATCGTGCCCGAGGGGAGTTAGTTCGGAACGATGTAGAAAAGAGTATTGAGTATGGTCGGCGGTTGGTCACCGAGCGTTCTTCATTAAACACCGAAGGCAAATTTCTGTATGCGGTTTCTTTAGCCCAGCAGGGGACGGTCGAAGGATCTCTCGCAGTTTTAGAGGAGATCGCGCCCGATAACTCCACTGGCTTCATGCCGGCACACCAAATGAGGGCGATGGAGTTTGGGAGGTTGCTCTCGGCCGGCGAGGGGCCTCGCGAGGAGCTACTACCAAAGATGTTGTGGCATTTGGAGCAGAGTGGCGAAGCGAGGGATGAGCGGATGCATGGTCTCTGGGCGACTTACTACGAGTTAATGGGAGAAAAGAGCAAAGCGATCTCTCGGCTTGAGAAAGCAGGAAAAACGAACCCGGCGTTTTTCGTTAAGCTCTCCGAAATCTATCGCGACGATGGTAATGAGAGCATGGAGCAGCGGTCACTAAGCGAGGCGGCTCAAGGGTATTCCGATCGGTTGCGTGAAAACCCATTGTCAAAGAATATGCGCATTCAATTAGCCCTCACCTTGGCGAGGCAAAAGAAATGGGCGGATGCGGAAGGGGTGTTGCTGAATGGAGTGCAATTGCACCGCGATAAAGAGACATTGGAGACACTCGCCGATTTCTATTTGATGCGATTGAAGGAAGAAACCGATTCGGATGCGATTGGAGCTGAGCAACTCGATTTGTTATTGCGGGCATTGCGAGTCGACGTGAATCATTTTCGAACCTATGCGTTTCTCTCGAAGTTATTCGATGACTCGCGAAGTGACGAAGAACTGAGGGACTTGAGGGAGTTGCTGGAGGAACGATTGGTTGATGGCGGGAATGCGGCTCTGGCGCATTTCGGATTGGGGTGTTGGTTTCTCATGCAAAGGTCGAATGATCAAGGGCAGTGGCATTTGAAGCAAGCGATGGCACTCGATCCTATTTTCGTAGTTGCCTGCAATAATCTGGCGTTTGCGTATATCCTTTCCGAGCCGAAAAGGCTCGATGAGTCCTTTTCTTTGGTGAGTACAGCCTTGGAGTTTGCACCGGAATCGACAGGTACGAGGGAGATGTTGGGAACAGTGCAGTTGGAACGTGGCGAGTTGGATGGCGCGCTGGAGACGTTGTTGCGGGTCGTTTCCGAGAATGCGGGTAGTAAGGGGACGCATGCAAAGCTAGCCCGAGTCTATCGTGAGCGCGGTGAGATTGAGGACGCCGAGAAGCATGAGGCGTTGAGCAAATGAGTGCCACGCAACCAACCTGGACGACAGCGGAGCCAATACGGAAGCAGTGATGGTACGGGATGCGATAAGAGAGTTCTTAGAGCGGATGTGGAAAGGGATCAGTGAGCCATTTGTCTGGTTCGCGGAGCACCTTGGGGCATTCAAGCACCGGTCCGCTCCATTAGACTCGGTAGATTCTGATTCATCGTCTTCGTCCGACTCTGTCGGCGTGGAAGTGGATAATGCGCGACCTCGAACCGTAAGGGAGTTTGTTCGGCACTGGATTTCGATCGCTAGAGGTGCATGGCTTCGATTCATGAATCCGTTGGGTTCGGAGCACTTGGCGAACGAGGATGGATCGGTCCCTCCGGTAACCGTGAAAGATCGGTTGGCCGAGTACAAAACGCAGTTGAAGCATCAGTTCGGGATCGAAGGAAGTGAGTCGGACCACGGAGAAGGCGTGGAGAATACCGACCATGCAGCGGCTCCGGGAGTATTTGGGATAGTTTGGAGGCGTATCTCTGGCTTTTGGAAAGCGTTGACATGGAGCAATCTCCATGGATTTGTGAGTTCGCATCGCCGCGAGAGTTTGCTAGCGATTCCTGTCGTGATACTCCCTGTTGTTTTAGGGTTGGTTGCATTGGCACAGGTTTGGATGCGGACGCGCACGACGACGCGTTATGCAAAGGCGATGGCTGAGGCGGTGAAGGAAGAGGAGTGGGGGCGAACAGCGAATCTAGCAAAGCGTTTACTGCGAGCGACTGGTCCTAGAACTGTCGAATGGACGTTCGCATTCGGTGAGGGACTTGCGGGAATCTCCATGCCCGTCGAAGCGGATTTAGTACATGAAGCCATCGCGCCGGACAATGACATCGGCTATGCCCGAGCTCATCAAAAGCGAGCCAAATGGTGGGCGGAGCGGTTCCGTGTCAGCCAGAACTCGGACTACTTGACGCGCCTGCAGTGGCATCTTGTTCAATCTGGTCAACATCGCGACGAGGAGTTGTACTTGATCGCGGCGGAGTACAACACGCTGATGGGACGTTACGTCGATGCGTTGGTGCAGACCGAACGGGCCGCTCAGTTGAACCCGATTCATTACTTCGATTTGGCCGACCTGTATCGGACGTTGGGCAATCGGGAGGGAGGGATTCGGGCGATTCAGTTGGGCAAGTCTGAGTTCGCGAAACGCTTGGCGGCAGATCCTTTGAATGAAAGAGATCGCATTTCACTGGCGAAGGCATTGGCAAAGCAATCGCAGTACGATGAAGCCGAGCGATTGCTCCGCACGGGTATTGATTTGCAAGATACTCCGGCGCTGCACCGCGCGCTCGGTGAGATCTATGGGATTTGGTTCGATCAGCAACAAGGGAAGCCAAGCACCAAATTGGAATCGCAAGTAGGCCTTTTGGAGAAAGGGCTCCGAGAGGATGGTGGATCTGCAGCCTTGTATGATCGATTGCTTGGGATGTATGCTGCCGCGAATGAGACCCAGAAGGGGGCATTGCGTGAAGTTGTGGTACCTCTTTGCGAGGGTGGTCCTAATCCTGCGATGGCAAATTTCGCATTGAGCAGCATGCGTATCATGGAAGGCGATTTTGTCGAGGCTGAGCGATTATTGCTGCACGCTTTGGAATTGAAGCCAGACCTTGCCGCAGCAAAAAATAACCTCGCTTATTTCCTGCTGACGCAGTATCCCGAGCGAAATGCAGAAGCGCTCCGGTTGGCCGTGGAGGCGGTAGGAGCCGAACCTGGTGAAGCAAGTTTCCGGGAAACCCTGGGATCGGCTCAGTTGCGGAACGGCGATTTTGTGGGTGCCATCGTTGAACTGGAAAAGGCGCTACCGGCGGCCAGAAATAAGAAATTGGTTCATGCGAAATTGGCTGAGGCCTATGAAAGTCTTGGGAAAACGGAAATCGCAGAAGGGCACCGCAAAGAGGCGGATGGACGATAAATTACAGGGCCTGTTATGTGTCCTGTGAGAGGTGTCTGGCCTAAGTGAAGGCTATGTTATGGAGGAATATTCTTTATTTTGTGGGGTTTGGGAGGTTTGCGCTGGATGGCAGACCATTTTCCCTTATACTCACCCGGGTGAATTTAGTGATTAGTCCGACCTCAAGATCGTCTACTACTGTTCGAGTTGTTCCATCATGAGATTGTTCGTTGCGAGTTTTCTTTCTTTGTTAGCGTTGTGTGCATTGCAATCAAAAGGCGAGGCCGAGATTGTGCTTACAACGTCAACTTACACGCAGAACTTCGATTCACTGGGTATCAACGCGAACCCCAACGCTTTTAGTTCTACAGTGGGAGCAATTTCACCTATTCCCAATTTAACAAGTTGGGACGGGGCAAAAGTTGGCGGTACCGGAACAACGAATGTGGCCATGTCGATTAGCGACGGAAATTCCACTTCCGGAGGGATGTACAGTTTTGGCGCCACGAGCGGTGCGGATCGTGCTTTGGGTGTGATCGCATCCGGAACAAACATCATGGGGTTTGGGTTCCAGTTGCGGAATAACACTGGGACGACGATCACTGGGTTGGATATTTCGTTCACGCAGGAGAATTGGCGGTCTTCCACAACGTCTCAGAACACGGTCACCGCAGGTTGGGCATTAGGCTCAGGATCCGTTACCTCAGCCAATTACCTTACTGTGGCTGGGTTTAACGCAGTCTCGGGGTTGAATTTAGTTGGACCTGCGGCTGTCGGTTCGAATGGTGCTTTGAACGGAAACGTTGCAGCAAATCAGGTAGTAAGGTCGGCTTCGATTACCGGACTTTCGCTCGCTCAGGGTGACCGTATCTTTTTCCGTTGGGTGGACGTCAACGATGCGGGAAATGATGCGGGACTTGCCATAGACAATTTTGCCTTGACGGCACTCTCAGCTCCGGCAGTACCAGAACCTGCGACCCTTTCACTCCTTGGATTTGCTCTCGGACTCGGTGCCGTTGCTCGATATCGTCGCAAATAGTCAATGCTGAAACTTCGGTCGTTTGTTGATCAAATTTAAAAGGCCACCCGTGAAAACGGGTGGCCTTTTTGTTTTTAGGAAGGCAAGAGTATCGATTTGAGTAAAGCGTATTGTCGTGGGTTTGGCTGTTTCGTGCTCGTGCTCTTGCTCGTCATCGATCCGTTTGTTGAATGAGGGATGTCATGGGCTAAAGCGAGGAACTGTTCCAGTGAGCGCGATGCACGCTCGAACGGGAGCCATCGATCACGAGAACTGGCACGAGCATGAAGGGGAGTGTGGAAGAGCAGAGGCACCATTCTATGGAGAACATGACTTCGTTCTTGGAGAAGGAACAGGGGCGTTTTGGAAGTGTTCCGCGGTTGTCGGTTTCCCTTGGGAACCGTTGTGTGAGCGTAGAGGTGGGAAGAGAATCTTTTTTAAGAACTCGCTGGTGATGATATAGGTACCAGTGATGTCGATGAGGGTCAAAAGCCACCACCATGGTAACGGAACGAGCCCAAACTTGTCGCCGAGCGATGTGTAGGAAATCAGCGACGCTGCGGCGGCGACTGCGATAATGGCCGTCGATAGCAGGCGGCTTGGCCGTGAGCGGAACAGCGGTCTCCGTGTTCGAATCACCAGGATAATCAGCAGGTCTGTCAGAAGGGATTCGATAAACCATCCAGTCTGAAACTCGGCCTCGCTGGCCTTTAAAATGACCAGCAAAGTGCCGAACGTGAGGAGGTCGAACAGGGAACTCACGAGTCCAAAGGTTACCATGAATCGACGGATCGTCCGGTGGTCCCACTGCCGAGGCGAGAGGATTTGTTCCGGGTCGACAGCATCGGTAGCGATCGTCAGCACCGGTAGATCTGACAAAAAGTTATTGAAAAGGATCTGTTTGGGGAGTAGCGGTAGGAATGGCGTGAATAGGGATGCCCCTGCCATGCTGAACATGTTTCCGAAATTAGCACTCGTGGTGATGAAGATGTACTTCATCGAGTTTGCGAATGTATTTCGCCCGGTACGGACTCCATCGGCGATCACGCTGAGGTCGTGTTTGAGGAGTACCAAATCCGCTGCTTCTTTGGCGACGTCGACCGCAGTATCGACCGAGATAACCACGTCTGCAGCGTGGAGTGCGGAGGCATCGTTGATGCCATCGCCGAGGTAGCCAACCACGTGTCCGCATCGGCGCAACGCGAGGAGGATTCTTTCCTTCTGAGTCGGTTCCGTTTCGGCAAAAATATCGATCGATGCGACCCGGCGAACGAGAGCAGCGTCGCCGATTTGATGCCATTCTTCTCCTGCGAGGATCTCGGGTGCTTCCAATCCCATTTGGATTCCCAGCCGCCGTGCGACGACACGATTGTCACCCGTGATAACCTTAAATCCAATTCCGAGTTCCTTCAGATTTCGAATTGCATTTGCCGCATCGGGTTTAGGGGGATCTTCAAAGAGCAGGAACCCAAGGAACATCAGGTCGACCTCATCTTCCTCGGTGATCAGCGGGTCTCCGGTAACTTCTTTCACTGCGATCCCTTAGACTCGATATTCTTCATCGCTGTACCGCACGAAAGTGTCTCAAAGCGAAGCGAGTGAATCCGGAATCCTGGTAAGTCCATTGCATGTTTCCACGGTGCTACAGACTGCAACGACATTTGCAAAGGCTCCTTTGGTGATCATCCATTGTCTTTGATTGGAGTCGGAGACGACGACGCTGAGGCGTTTTCGAATGAAGTCGTAGGGGACCTCATCGATTTTCCGGTATTGGCTTAGATCCACGTCCAGACGGCGCAGTGTCTCATCAATGGGGTTGGTGAGCCCGGTTTGAAAGGTTGCATTGAGCGCCGCATAGAGTGACACCATCGAGCTCTCTTGGTTTTGCGAGTCAATGGCAGCGTGGAGACACACGGTTCCTTCGGTAAGTGTCTGGTGATGTGATCTTGATCAACGCCGGCGACGCGATCCACGGAGATGGACTGATCCTCGTGGCAAAGGATCTCTTCGTCGACGAGTCGGTCCTGACCGGTGAAAGCTACCCTGC
The DNA here is from genome assembly GCA_016872635.1 of Planctomycetota bacterium. Classification (GTDB taxonomy): domain Bacteria; phylum Planctomycetota; class Planctomycetia; order Pirellulales; family Pirellulaceae; genus JBKCUI01. The sequence goes on from VGZN01000128.1 coordinate 9,720, forward strand.
GGAAAAAGAAGCCTTCAAGACGGCAGAAGGGAATGCTACCGTAACGACCAAGTCCAACTTCGTCTTCGAAGGCTCCCACATTATCCAAAGCATGGGCAGCTCGGCGTTCTTGCCAGAATCCCATGAGCGTGCTCATGGCAATAACACCGAAGACGATCGTGGCATCAAGTCGGTCCCCTAATGTCGCTGAGATCGAGATCGCGACGAGCAATAGTAGCACAAGGGGGCTTTTGAATTGCCGCAGCAAAAGCCGGAGGTCGCTGTCCCGAGTGCGGATCGCAGATCCCGTTTTTGTTGCAGCGAGCCTGTTCGATGCTTCGATTCCAGAAAGTCCCTGAGGCGAGGATTTCAGCCTCGTGAACGCGGACATTGGGTTTTCATCCAAGGGCATCGAACTTAAGGAGTTGGCTTTTGGCATTCCGCTTCAACTCAGTGCGATGGCTTGCTCTCATTTCCGGTGGCACTGAGCATCGCCAGATCGTGATCGACCATGATTCCTGCAAGTTCGGCGAGGCTCGTTTGAGCTTCCCATCCTAGGTTATCTTTCGCATGCGTGGCGTCACCGAGAAGGTTTTCAGGGTCAGCTGGCCGAGCGAAGCGAGGGTCGAGTCGGTAGTAATTGCGCCAGTCTAGGCCGACATGTTCGAAGGCGAGTTGCATGAAGTCGCGGACGGTGTGGGAGCGTCCGGTTGCGAGCACATAGTCGTCAGGCTTGTCTTGTTGGAGCATGCGCCACATTGCGTCAACAAACTCTGCGGCGTACCCCCAGTCCCGGGCGGAATCGATGGATCCCATGAGTAGTTCCCGTTGCAAGCCCATCTTGATTCTGGCGGCGGCCAAGCTGATTTTGCGGGTTACAAAATTCTCAGCGCGCCGCGGGCTCTCGTGGTTGAAGCAGATCGCATTGCAGAAGTGGAGTCCGTGGGATTGCCGATAGATCTTCACCATCTGTGTGGCAAATGCTTTTGCGGCACCGTAGGGGGAATTGGGATTCATCGCAGTATCTTCGTTCTGCGGAATGACTTTGGGTGTCCCAAAAATCTCTCGGCTACTTGC
>VGZN01000129.1 GCA_016872635.1 Planctomycetota bacterium
TTCTCAGCCCAAGGAAGCTTGGCGGGGTCCTTTTCTGCCAACGCAAGGATTTTCTTGCCGTTGACGATCAAATGCTTGTCGTCGTAGCCGACCGTGCCATCGTAACGACCGTGCACGCTGTCGTACTTGAGCAGAGTTGCCAACATTTGGTTGTCGGTCAAGTCGTTGACGGCAACAACCTCGAACTCGCTCGATCGGCTCATCAGATTACGGAAGGTCAGCCGGCCGATACGTCCAAAACCATTGATCGCGATTCGAATAGTCACAGCAAAAAATCTCCGCCTGAAACAATAAAACCAACACTTTTGACAAAGTAAATCCGGTGCTTCTACCGGTCACAGCCAGCCTTCGCAACGTAACCGTCGCGACCTCGCCACTTTCCGCGGAAAAAGCATGCGAAGAGAATATACAAACGCAATTCGATGTCTTCAATGACTTCGAGCACCAACCCTTCTCAGCACAATCCACGAAACAGGGGCAGAGGCTTGCTTCGAAAATTCACAGACAATCGACCACCCCTGCTTCCGAGCACTTGCACGGGGAGATTAGGCGTCGTTGACAGCACCTTAACGCCGATCAACCACCCTTCGCGACTTCCCTTCGCTCTTGGAAAGCGTTCCTCCGGGTACATCGACGACATCGACTCGCAACTGCAATTGCAGTAACAACCGCTCCGCGATTCGTGTCGGATCATGCAACCCGTCTTCGACTTCCAATTGCAGTTCGTCCATGGCTCCACTCCGGAACAGAACCAACCGGTATTCCCCCACTTCGGGAAACTCTCGAATGATCGCCTCAACACTGCTTGGAAAAACGTTCACCCCGCGAACGACAATCATGTCGTCGGCACGCCCTAGTACACCACCTGCCAAGCGAACAAAGCAGGACTCGGCCAAGGGGTTGGCGCCCTCCTCCTCGACGTTATCTCCACGATTCACACTCGTTGAGCGAACGGCACTAGCGCGATTTGGATCGGTAATTGGGCAGACAAGATCTCCAGTCCGGTATCGCAGGACTGGAGCGCCTACCCGACCCAAGCTGGTCAAAACCAATTCAGAGACTCGGCTCACCACATCCACGGGGACCGACGCGTGGCTGGGGATAAGCCCACGAAGGGCATCTCGTTGCGCGCTTGACAGGTTCACCGGTAAGTACTCAGCGATAAATTCACTTTCGATCACATGCATGAAATGCCCATCGGAACTGCCGAACCCCCAAGGGCCGATTTCCGTCGCACCGACATGATCCATCACCTCAGCGCCATACATCGATTCGATCGACGAGCGAATACTAGGAACGCTTCCCCCGGGTTCACCTGCAACAAAGACGCACCGAATGGAGGAATCACGCAAACTCTTCCCATGCTTCTCGGCCGCTTGCCCCAGGTGCAGCGCATAGCTAGGGGTACTAAACAAGACAGTAGGGCGCGACGACTCGATCAATTCAATCCTTGCCATCGTCGACATTCCGCCCGAAGGGATCACCATGCATTCTCGACTTAAACACGCATCATGGGCACTCCAAAAACCGATGAATGGCCCAAAAGAAAAGGCCATCAGAACGCGATCGCGTCGAGTGATTTGGCATGCATCGAGCACATATTGCCACGTTGACACCCACCACTTCCAATCGGAATCGGTATCCATAATCACCATAGGGCGCCCTCGCGTGCCACTGGTACGATGGTAACGGCGATACTGATCGATCCCGTAGGAATGATGCTTTGCGATGCCAGTTGCCTCGGTGTTGATCCAGTCAGATTTTGACATGAAAGGCAATCGCGAAAGCTCTGCCAAGCTACTCAACTGCAGTTGATCCGTGCCATAACGCTCGCGGTAAAACGCGTTGTCTCGAAGGACCCTATCGAGCAACAGATTAAGGCGTTCAAGCTGGTAACGTTCAAGCGCACCTCGATCCCACGTTTGAAGTTCACGGCGCGACGCTATGTCGGAATCGGGATTCATGGTTAACGATCGTTCTGGGATTGGACGTTTGATCCAAGGCTTTCTGCAGATCTGATTAGTCTGCAAAGGGGTGATCCGTGCTTGGCGAGTGAATCCAGTCGCGTCCCGGTCAGCGTTTATTGGCGACGGATCCTCTTCGAAAACTCGGGGCTATCCGCATTGAGTTGAGCTAACCCATTGATCTTGGCATTCTCACGAGCATATTCGAATTTTCCGTCAATATCGAGTAGCCCTAGCTCATACGCTAATCGATCCGAGTGGCCTGGCAACAACACGCGAACGTCGAAAGGGATCCTCCCCGGGCGAAGTTTATTGACGTGATTGACGAGATTGGTAGTGCAATTATTCGTCAAGGAATCGTAAAATTCCGGCTCCCTTTGAAGCTTATTCACCCGGGCCAGCATATCCACTAAGAGATCTTGGACTTGTCCCGGTTCCGCTCGCCCTGGGTACAAATAAACCTCCACATCGCGAATCGAGGTTCGCAGCAGTATCAAGTCCCGTTCATCGCCGACAATATACATCAGTGGAAATCGGCGTCCGGCTCCAGCGACTGCCGAGTACGACTCATCGACCCCGAGTCTAGCTTCGACCGAGATCACAACATAGCGTCCATCGGCGAGCCCGAAACTGAGCATAGTATGCGCTAGCAGACTCGATTCCTTGAAGGGGACAACGATAAAGTCCGCCGTCCTTACATCTTTCAATCGAAAACGCATTTTGTAATGTCGCACATCGTAGTCCTCTTCACTACGGTAGCGACAATCTCGCACATGATGGATCGTAATATCATCCCCATCAAATTCGACAAAAGGAAGCAACGCCAAATCCGCGCGAAAGTTTTTCGAATCCAAATCCGGCTTGATCTTTGCTAATTTTCCCGATTTGACAAACCCCACAACCGCGCCTTCGTTGACCCCTTTCATCAACCGAGTCGAGCATCCGTTGAACGACAATACGATACTCACAGCGAACAACAGGCTACACCGCAAGCCAACTTGGAAACTAGAGTTCGTGAAAAACGAATTTGATTGCATCGTACGGGCCCCCGGAGTTTCATCCTTTTGTACCAGTACCAACCGGCCACACTCTATCAACTGGCCTCCACAGGCAGCTGGCCTCCAATAGCCTGCGGGCTCCAACTAGGCTACGGGCCCGAATTAGCCGAAACGAGCTAGCCCCGGTTCACGGAAACCTCGTTAACATCGTTGCCGGCCGTTAACTGATAGCAAAATTGGCTGAACGGCAAAAGATCGACAGAGACATATCAACACTGCGCCAAATCACTCCGCTCTCAGGAATGCTTCCAAAACCCGCTGCCGTCGAACCTTGCGAACGGTGACCCGGACATTCTCGACGGAAAGCTCATCACCACCGGCAGGCGAGTGCCCCAATTGCTCAGAAACCCACGCATTTAGGTTCTTGGACGGCTCCATTTTGGGTAGCTCAATGCTAGTGATTTCCTTGAGTTTCTGAAGCGATGCACCTCCACCGATGACCCAACCGTTTCCCGAACGAACCACACGCACCGGGAGAAGGTCATATTCGTCTTGAACATCGCCCAGAAGCTCTTCGACAATATCTTCGAGTGTAATCATGCCCGATATTCGGCCATTCTCTGCGACGACCAATGCGATGTGGGTGTGCTCTCGCAGGAGACGCTCGAGAGCGACAGAGATCGCCAACGACTCCTGGAGTCGCGGAATCTCTCGAAGGATCCCTTTCAGTGTCGCGTCTCTTGGGTTGATTCGCATGACCGAAACGATGTCCTTGAACGTCACGTAGCCTTCGATGGATTGTGGGTCTCCCAGGTTTGCAGCGACAGGGAACCGGGTATGCATATCTAGATGCGCCGCGATCAAGCACTCGCCGAGAGAATTGTTGAGAGCTAGCGAGTGTATCTGTTCTGCAGGAAGCGCAATTTCCTTGAGGGTTCGGCTGGCGAGTCGAGCGGCACCTAAAATGATATTTTCCTCCCGTGACCCGATAAGACTGGAGGTTCGGGCCAAGCTTGCGATCGCGCGGAGTTCTTGCAACTCAATCGCTTCGGCTCTTGAATCCGCATGGATTTTTGGACTCCACATCCGTTCGAATAGGTCCATCAATTTCGATGCCGACGATTCAAGCAACCAAACCAGAGGCCAAGCACTCAAAGAAAACCAACGCATCCACGGGGAGAGTGTCAAGCAGACCCATTCTTTATTCCTCAGCGCGAACAATTTCGGGACGAGTTCCCCGATTACGATCGTGATCATGGTCAGCGGCACCACAAAAATGGCGATTGCAAAGATCGCGGCTGCTCGTGGACTACATCCAAGCTGTACCAATTGAGGGGCAATGTCGTCGGTGGCACTGGCGCCGCCGGTCGCGCCTGCAGTGATACCAACCAGGGTGATGCCCAATTGCACGACTGCAAGGCTCTTCTCGATCCCGGTCTTCATCGCGATGGCCGCCGCAGCCCCCCATCGCCCATGGCCCGCGAGCACTTGCAGTCGCGAAAGCGAGATCGATGCCAGCGCGATTTCGTAGGAGGCAAACAATCCGTTAACGAAAACCATGAACGCGACTACCAACAACTCGACGCTTGCCACGCCAAACCCTATCTATCGAGAATGTAACAACCGATCCGTAGTCTTAACAAACACAACGAGCGACACCGCAAAATCCTCGCTGCGGCGACTCTTTTTATTTCGAAGATGCAATCCATCGTGCTCCATCCTAACCGATCCGTGGGGATGGAGAACGATCCATCGAGTCTGCTTTTGCTTGGATTGCAATCTCGTCAGCCCGGGCCTTATGTCCTGCCACAACGCGTGACAACCGTTCCAAAAGGCACAACCGGCCCCCATCTTCGAGGTGGCTCAGCAAAGTGGCAACCCAGGTTCGACGGGTTGGTCATTACGTAGCCTAACATATTCAGGGTTTGCCGTGATTGTCTGCAACGCACTTGTCCTTCGGAAATGCGTTGCTCCTTCGCTACACCCCCGGATCGCCCAAATCATGCCGCGGAGCCGAAAACGAGATTCGATGGATTTAGGTCCCTTCGGCTCTGGGTGTGGTCAACTCCTTCAATACTCGTAAACCATTTACGCCTGCATTTGCAGGAAAGTGGATGGTAAGTCACGAAAATCATGCGGGCGAATCAGGTTGCATGCCAATTTGAACTTTCTTTTCCAGACCTGAATAGGTTTGGATTGCTGGTTCAAATCCACCCATGCCCAATTCTAGCCCCTCCCATCCCTTTGGATATGCCGACAATCAATATCGGGCGAGATCACGCAAATCATGTCGTGATCAGCGACGATTCCGTTTCGCGATGCCATGCAGTGATCATACGGGAGGAGGATGGACACTCTATTCAGGACACCGTCAGCACCAACGGCACCTATATCAACGATGAAAAAGTAGACAAGGCAAAGCTTTGCGCTGGGGATCGACTACAGCTCGGCAATCACATCTTTTGCTATTTGCATCCGAACGACATCCAAGCTCAGTACGTCGAAGCTTTATTCCAAGCCATGACGACGGATTCATTGACTCGCACCTACAACCGACGGTTCCTCATCGACTGTTTAGACAAAGAGATCGCTGCGAGCATTCACACGGGTCAGACGTTCTGCGTGATGATTATTGAGATGAACAATCTGGATACGATCGTCAATCAGTATGGACCGATCATCGGAGATGCGTTTCTTACCGAATTCGCGCGGCGGATGAAAGCGCAGCTGAGTGTCGGTGATCTGATCGCTCGACTCGAGAACAATCGCTTTTGTGTCGTCTATGGGCTGTCGCATTTGGAGCAAGCCATCGCTATGTCTGAGCGAGTGCGTGCCGCAACCTGCAAACGCCATTTTGTTTGGGCTGAACTGGAACTAGCGATCACATCCAGTGTGGGCGTTTCGAAATTTGACGGCAGAAATCCAATTGCCCGCGAGCAACTACTGCATGAATCGATGCTCAGCCTCGAGGAATCCAAGCGGCACGGACAGTAAAGACCACCTCAATCCCGGCTGTGATTGAGCTCTTCAAGATCGCCATCGATGCGAGCTTTCAGCGATTGCAAATCTCAAAGAGCCATTACGACTTGGTAGAAATCCCCCAAGCGAATGGATCTTCTTCATGGCAGAGCACCTGCACGTCGGCATTGACGAAAGCCCGAGAAGTGATGCTCGGAGCGATAACTCCGTGCGGTTCGTCGTGCCATCGAAATTCCGCTTCGAAGCTGCTTCCGATGTAGCTTTCCTGTCGCCAGACAGTCGCCGGAGTGAGTTTCTTGTCTGCGGCTAAGCATGCGAGTTTCGCGCTGGTACCAGTCCCGCATGGTGAACGGTCGTAAGCTCCACCTGGGCAAAGTACAAAAGACCTAGAGTCACATCCCTGGCTTTTGGGTGGACCAAACAGCTCCACGTGATCGACTTCTGGATTCGTCTCTCGAACAACCGCCAAGATGCGTTGACTCAACTCTACCAAGTCCGCCGCCGTACCATCCAACCACTTCGGATCAGGGCATTCGATCAAGCAGAACCAATTGCCGCCCCAGGCAATGTCAGCGTGCAATTCGGGGAGCCCGTCAACCGAAATAGGCATTCGCTTGATCGCTCGATAACTGGGAACATTTTCCACAGTGACCCGATGGTCGTCATGCAGTTGCACCTGGACCTGGCCCACACACGTCTCGAGTATCTGTCGGCCGGGTTTCATTCTTCCTAAGTAGCGAAGGGTCTCGACCACTCCGATCGTCCCATGACCGCACATGCCAAGGTATCCCACGTTATTGAAATAGATAACCCCCGCCAGTTTGGTGGGATCTTGAGGTGGTACCAGCAACGCTCCGACCATCACATCCGAGCCTCGCGGTTCATTGACCAACGCTCGTCGGTAGTGGTCGTATTTTCCCCTCATCAGCTCAAGTCGCTCTTTGACGCTTAATCGCGCGCTCGCATCGGATGGCTGGGCGTCGGATCCAAAGCCCCCCAACTCGTCCGGGGCTCCTTGAACAATCGTACGAGTCGGTTCGCCGGCTGTATGGGAATCAATCACACGAAATGACTTCATCATCGCACCTAGTTTTCCGAGTCTTTTATTTCGTCAGCGTAATTGAACCGGACTCGATAGCCCTCAAAAAATCGGGCATGCTCCCGAGCAAGTCATCGCGGAATTTAAGTTCCTGAACGCCTAACCAAAGCACTTCAGCTACTTCGTCTGGGTTCGCAACGGGAGCATGATTCGTATCTCGAGAGCAATACAGCCATTCGAGTCGCGTTCCCCATCGAGTGACGCTGGTCCATACGTGTTCGTGGACTTGGACCTGCAACTGCAGTTCCTCCATCAGCTCGCGACGAACTGCGGTCTCAAAGTCCTCTCCAGGTTCAATCCCACCACCAGGAAAGCAGATCAATCCAGGCGCACGAACCAAATGCGAACGGCGAATCACCAGGAATTGTTCGTTTTCATGGAGGATCCCGACGACCGCGTGCCTACCTTGATCGCGCTCTTGGCCTTGATCGCCGGGTTGGCTTTGGTCGCCGGGTTGGCTTTGGTCGCCCGATTGGCCTTGCTCAACGCGCTCGGAGGCGTTTTTTTTGAACGTGCTATGAACCGCATCATGGCCATTTTCGGAGTTTTTATAGTCCATATCCCCATTCGACCTTTTCTTATCCGTTTTCCCAATGGACCGATGTTTTCAGTGCTTCTGTGATCGGCTCTCGCCCTCGCGGGATGATCCACCGGCGCACGAATCGACGCGAACTATCTCGAGCACCGGGAGTCTACTCAATATCCTTCGTTTGAGAACCTTAAACATATTAACCTGAACGTGGTATCTTTAAGATCGTACTTGTTGCATGGCGATCGTTGCATGGCGATCGAACGCTGCGGCTTCCGATATCGTAAGCGATCCAACCGATTTCCTCGATCCGGTATTCGAGTCCGAAAACCCCCTTTCATCGACCATCGCGGTCTTTCATTTCGCATGACGCCCCGTCCGAACTTGTACCCTCAAGCCACCCCTGAAAAGCAATTTGCGCATGAGATTGTGCGTCGATTGGACGAGAGGGGTTTCATCGCTTACTTCGCAGGAGGTTGCGTGCGGGATGCGATTTTGGGAAACGATCCCCACGATTTCGATGTCGCAACCAACGCAACGACCGATCAAGTTCGGTCGGTATTCGGTCCCAATCAGACGCGAGCTGTCGGTGAAGCATTCGGTGTGGTACTGGTCCACGGTAAATGGCACGGACAAAAGTGCCAGGTCGAAGTGGCTACATTCCGAAGCGATGGGGCGTACTCGGATGGGCGTCGCCCAGACTGGGTGGTTTTCACCTCTCCCGAGAACGATGCACAGCGACGCGACTTCACGATCAATGGACTTTTCTATGATCCCATCGAAGAAAAGGTCATCGATTACGTAGGCGGCCGAGAAGATCTGGAACGCAAGGTATTGCGGGCGATCGGAAACCCAGAGGCAAGGATCGGTGAAGATAAACTGCGCATGCTTCGCGCGATCCGATTCGCAGCCCGATTCGGTCTTGCTCTCGATCCAAACACCCAACAAGCCATCGTTCGAAATGCGGAGCAAATTCAAGCCGTAAGTGGGGAGAGAATCGGCGTTGAACTCACCAAAATCTTGGAGCACCCCAGCCGCCATTGGGCTTGGGAAAAACTCGTGGGGACCGGACTAACGCAATACGTAATCCCCGAATTGCACTCTCGATGGACCGATGCGAGCCAACGCGAGAAAGAATTGAGCCTGCTGCGACAGTTGCCGAAAACCCCAGTCCTATTTCCCATTTCATTGGCTGCAATCCTATATCCATGGTTCCAGGAAATTTCAGGGCAACGGTTGGAGTTAGAGTCGATGGCAGCAGCCATCCAGGATCGCTGGAAACTTTCCAATATCGAAATGGATGTGGTTCAGTATGCAATCCGAAACGCTGAGGTGCTGGTCCAAGGTGAGACGCTTCCTTGGTCGCTAGTCCAACCGGTCTTAACTTCCAGATTTTTTGAGCCAGCCTTGGTATTAGCAGAAGCGATTGCAAGGAATCGCGAGGTGCCAGTACGCGGAATCGAGTACTGCCGATCGAAACTTCAGTCGCCGGAATCGTTTTGGAATCCGCGCCCGTTCTTAGACGGTTCCGATTTGGTCCGAGCCGGTCTTAAACCGGGTCCAGGCTTCGCAACACTTCTCGCCCGTGCTCGACAAATGCAGCTCGACGGCGACCTTAAATCCAAAGAAGAAGCTGTGGCTTGGCTGAAAACGATGATCGACCACGGAAGCTAGTCCACAACTATCTCTAATACAGCATCACAAGCCGTGTAGGCGTGGTGACTGAGGGCGCCCGGATCGATCCGGAGGTTTCCCACCGATATCGCGGCTCCGAAAGGGCCGCGTTGGATTCAGTCCTTTCGCTGTCCAAGGATTGGCGTAGAATCGAAGGAACTTTGGATTGGTTCCGGACGGAACTGCGAACGATTCGACATTGGATGGAAACGGCGGAAGAAGCATGGAAAAACGACTTTTTAACTTTTCGGCTGGCCCTGCTGTGCTGCCGGTTCCCGTGTTGGAGCGGCTCCGCGATGAAATGCTCTGCTTGCCTGGTTGCGGCGCATCGATCCTAGAAATCTCGCACCGCAGCAAGCAGTTCATTGAGATCCAGGAAACGGCTAAACAGCGACTGATCCGCTTGTTAAAGATTCCTGATTCCCATGCTGTGGTCTTCGTCCAAGGAGGCGCACGCCTTCAGTTCTCCATGGTCGCGATGAATTTGCTCCGGGGCCGCTCGCAACCCGCTCAATACGTAGTCACAGGTACTTGGGGTAAGTACGCGGTAGGTGAAGCGAAAAAAGAAGGGCCCCTCGAAGTGATTTACGATGGGGCATCGCACAACTATTCAAAGCTACCTCAGTGGAGCGAATTGAAAGTATATCCAGGAGCGTCTTACGTCCATCTGACAAGCAACGAAACCATCCAAGGCATTCAGTTTCAAAGCGATCTGCATTCGGCCTGTCCGGTCGTCAGCGATTGCTCTTCTGACTTTATGTATCGACCGCTCGACATTTCAAAGTACGGGTTGGTTTACGCGTGCGCACAGAAAAATGCTGGACCGGCAGGCGTTACGGTCTTGATCGTTCGGCGCGACCTTCTCGATCGGTCCAGCGACAACATGCCAGGGTATTTGAACTATCGGAACCACGTCAACGAAGATTCGATGTGGAACACCCCGCCCACGTTTGCCATCTACACGCTCGGACTAGTCGCGGAATGGCTTGAAAATACCATCGGTGGCCTCGATGCGATGCATGCACTGAACCAAAAGAAAGCAGCCATCGTCTATTCGGCCCTGGATCGTCATCCCAACATGTATTCGGGTCATGCTGCCAAGGAAGATCGCTCCTTGATGAACGCGACTTTCCGACTCCCCAGTGAAGATCTTGAATCGGCCTTCCTAAGCGAAGCAAAAAAACGAGGGTTGGATTCGCTCAAGGGGCACCGGAGTGTCGGTGGTATTCGCGCAAGCATTTACAACGCGATGCCGATGGAAGGTGTTGAGTCACTCGCTAAGCTGATGGATGATTTCGCATCCCAGAAAGGGTAGTTCGGTTTTTGCGAACGCCCTTGAAGATCATCGCAAAGCAGCTCGACCAAGAGATTTTCCTTCAACGTTATTTCCATTCGCCCATTTTATCCCAGAGTGAAACAACTTATCCCAGAGTGAAACAACCGCAGCGAATTGCACCCCAAAAATTCACGCTCGCCTCGGTCGATTCAAACTCATCATTCCCAAAGACCTCTTGCAAGAAATCGTCA
>VGZN01000130.1 GCA_016872635.1 Planctomycetota bacterium
TTTCCGATGCCGTTTCCATTGTTGATCAAAAATGGATCGGTTCCGAAAACAGGGTGAGTTGCAGTGGAGCTAGCTCCCCAGGCCCAGTTAGAGCCGGCAACACCTTTGTAGCTGGTGACAGCGTACTGCTGGCTACCAGAACTGCGTTGGGCGCGATTAGGGAGGACGGTGGGTGTAGTATCGCTTGGGCAACGGAACAAGGCGATCTTCTGCTGTGCAACCCATGTATTTGAGTTGACCGTTGGGGTGACGGGACCAGCGGTGTTCCGAGGATCGTTTGAAACGTCTGCGGTAGGGAGGATCATCCGATACAGGGTGTCTTGTTCCATGTAGGGGAGGATGTTCGTCATCCACGAAATTTGGGTCACTGGCGATCCGTCTGGGAGCGGATCAGTCATGATGTCTGCGCTGGCGGCTGTGTTTACCGTGCCGACGCTACCCGGCATCTGTTTGCGCGCAGCTTCAAAGTTGGTCACAGCCATCGCGAGCTGTCGCATGTTGCTGCTGCAACTCATTCGACGTGCTGCTTCGCGAGCAGCTTGAACGGCAGGCAGCAGCAAACCAACCATCACGCCGATGATGGCGATAACTACCAGCAGTTCGACCAAGGTGAAGCCTCGTCGAAGAAGCCGAGTACGCATTGACATGTTTTCTATCTCCAGAAGTCTGAAAAGTTGACCAGCCTACAAATCGAAACAAGTTGCTAAAGAAACAGGTTGCGATAGAGGTGCCGGAACGCGAGCAATATTGTAGTGCTCGTTTCGCCTGGGCGGTCGGGTCCCTGCAGAGTGGACTCTGCAGAGTGGTGTGCAGCGGCGGAAATCGAAGTGTTGGCCGAGATTGCTCCCTTCAAGGCCTAGTTCTATGGTACGGGATGCCGTTGTAATGTCAAGAAATCCAATGAAATCCCGATGCGATTAAAGGATATTCCGAGTTCGGTCTTTGCCGATTGCACGCTCATTGGCTCCGGAGTTACTAACACTAGTTCTGCCTGTGAGGCCTAGGATGCAAGATCTTGGGGGGCTTGTAACGAGGCTGTCACGGTGGGCTCAGCCCCGGAAAGGCGACGGCAAACCCAGGCGATTCCGCAGGCTGCTAACAGGCTGATGACAGGCACCGCCGGGCCTCGCATCCGCATATTGCTCCAGTAAACGCTGTGTACCATCATTAGACTGATTACTAACGTGACTCCGGGGGCCCAACCAATCCACATCCATCGAAGCTTACGAAGCACAGCCCACTGGTTCTGAGTAGCCGTGTAACCCCGCACGCCTTGCCGCCAAGCCAGCAACCCTCTCACGCTCCCGACGACGGCACCCAAGTACACGGCGCTGTACCAAAGGAAGATTTCCCAGCGTACTGTCGGGCCAGCTTGTCTCTCCGACGGCCACATCGCCCAAAACCAGCCCATCCGCACCACGCACCCTCGAACGAAATCCCGCGGTTCGGAGCGGATGGTTTCCATAGCCAGCCGGTTGGCCAGCCGATCGCTGGCTATCTCCCCAGCCCCTTCGACCTCCATGCGTTCGGATCTCCAAAGGGCATGAAATGCTTCTTCGTTCCACTCTCGCGAAACCGACGCATGAAGATGCTCATAAAGGACGGGATTATTGGCCAAGTAAAGCGTGTAGCCTCCGTGCGTCGTGCTCAACACCGCACGACCGAGCACGGTTTGATTACGTATGGCCCAATCTCCGAGGATCGCAGAAAACGAGATGAATAGCATCATTCCATTCAGGATTGTTTGCCATCTCCGCAACGCCTGTCGTTCTCCGAAAATAATTAGACCCAACGCGCTAAACAGTAGCCATAACACCAACCAAGCCAACGCGGTGGGACGGCAAAGGCATGCGAGACCGAGTGCTGCACCTAGCAGGAAACTACGAACGAAGGGGTGCATCCACCGTTCTCTCGAATACGCCACAGCGTTAGGCAGAGCTACGACCGAAGACAAATCCCCTCCTTGACGAAGAGGTCGCTGCCATCGCTCAAGCCACGGTTGACGCGAGATAGCCAACCACCATGCGAGCACACCTAGAAACGTTGCCAATGTTTCGGTCATTACCAACGTTGACTGCCTGAGCAAAATCGGATCGATCAGCACCAAGCAAGCAGCGATGGCACTGATCGTCGGCGTTAACGAGAGACACCGACCAATCGCGTAGGTAAGCCAGCAGGTGAGTGTTCCTAGTGAGGCATGTACTACGGCGATCGCAAACCACTCGCCCATCGCATGGTTTGGCGATACTAACCAAGACAGCATCCATGGATAAAGAGGTGGTCGGTACGCCGTCGGAATGGCTTCACCATTGGATCCGATGCGTCCATAGACTCCGGTCTGAGCCCATGTTGCTGCCAGCGATCGGTAGGCGTCGGGGTCCTCGCGAAATGAATCGGAATTGGCTGCGATCACAGCCATTCGAATCGCGAAGCACAGAGCTATCGCTGCGATCCATTTCCAATTCAGGATCTCAGGGCTAACTCGAGGCACCAGGTGACCAGCCTAGTTTAGGGGTTGGTTCGGTGCGCATGGGTTTCGACTGAAGTCCCTTGATGCGTTGCATGGCTCGCCCAACTTGGTCACGATCCCAATGAGGTTGCAATTTCAATCGGAAGGTTCGGGATTGGCCTCCCTGCAATCGAACCACCCGACCCTGTTGTTCTTCGAACGATTTCGTATTCGGGAATCCAGTCGCAGGCTCGATCCCAAGAACGTAACCATCCTCGACTCCCGCCGTGTTTTTCCAAAAACTGAGGCAAGGGAGTGTACGCGTGTCGAAGTGCACACTGTAACCAAGCGATTCGTCGCTATTGGTGAGCATCGCTTCGGTCCAGTGGTTTTCGTCTGCCTGTGGCGTGGAGTAATAAACTTGCTCGCGGTAACCATCCTGGGGACCTTGGCAGGTACTCCAGTCGGTGATGCCTTCGGCAGCCCTCGCATCGCGAGGAGCCACTGTTTCCAATGCGGCTACTAGCTTCGAGCCAGCTTGCAACAGAGGCTGACCCAGATTGATGTGGTAGAGCAATTGCATCGTGCCCGTCGACGTTAGCGGATTGGTTACTTTGTCCGTGAGCTCAATCTCGCTCGAATTAACCTTAAATCGAATCCTCGACTCCAGCTCCAGTGTGTAGACGAGGAATCTGGATTCGGTGACGGTACCGATCACATCGAGGAAACCAGCTTGCGTATCCACTTCGACCCGAAGCGAATGAGCCGGTAAATTTGCGATGCGACCATGAACACTGTACCGGACGTTTCCTTGATCTGTAAACTCAGGGGCTCCGTTACTGAGCAAGCCGCAGCGGACCAGTAGCTCATCAAAACCTTCGAGCCAACCGATGCCCGAGGGATCCCCGATCGGCACCAAGCTCGGGTGGATAGGACCGCGTACGGGACTCTGCCAACCCAATTCGATGTTGCCGGACCAGCACTTCCAAATCCCCACCCCCCGCGCCGGAAGCACCGTAGTTTTCATAGCCCCCGTATCGATCGAGAGGCATCTCATTCCTTGAGCTGGACCGTCATTCCATACCGACCAGTCCATCGTGAATTTCCCTCCGAAGACATCGATCCATCTAGGAATCGTATCTGGAATTTTCGAATTGGAACCACGCGAATCGATCAAGTTCCAAGAATAAATATTGGGAGAGGCCATGGATACGTGGGACGCGAGAGGGGAAGCCTAGAAACAATTACCTCCAAACCGCAACCGAACGCGACCGGAGGCTCATGATGTTGTAGTGGATCCGCGATCGGATGCAATCACCCGCTCGGATACAGATCTAGCCTGACCATTCCGGAAATTGCATTGTTCGGTGGTGTGTCACGAACCTCATGGATGGAGTTTGCTGGGTGATGTTTTGGTTGATATTCCCGGCAATTTGTATCCCTGGCTCTTAGTTGCCATGGAATGCGGGGCGGCCGATGGAATGCACTTCGAAGCCCATTTCGGACAAAGAGCCAGCGTCCATAATATTGCGTCCATCGAAGAGGAAGGCTGGGCGATGCATCCCTTGGAATACACGTGTCATATCGAGCTTCTTGAATTCATCCCATTCGGTAAGAACCGCGATGGCGTGCGCATTGTCGGCCGCAGCGTAAGCATCATGAACGACTGTCACATGGTCGCGTATCAGTTGCTTATGCCGCTCTGAAACCACACCGAGTGCATCTTTGAAGATCCCCTCCAATTCACTGCGCACCTGGGCTTCTGGTACCCGTGGATCGTAGATGGTTAAGCGTGCACGCTCTTCCAACAGATCACGGCAGATATGGATCGCCGCTGACTCACGCGTATCGTTTGTATCCTTCTTGAAAGCAAATCCCCAAATCGCAATTTTTTTATCGGAGACCGTATGGAACATTGTTCGAACGATTCGAGCCGAGAATCGCTTTTTCTGATAGTCGTTCATGACCACTACCTGTTCCCAGTATTTGGCAACTTCATTCAATCCGAAGTGTTCGCAAAGGTAGACGAGATTAAGGATGTCTTTTTGGAAGCATGAACCACCGAAACCTACCGAGGCCTTGAGGAACTTTGGTCCGATGCGAGAGTCAGTACCGATAGCTTTCGCCACCTCGTCGACATCGGCTCCGGTTGCTTCGCACAATGCGGAAATCGCATTGATCGACGAAACTCGCTGCGCCAGAAACGCATTGGCTGTTAATTTCGATAGTTCGCTACTCCAAAGGTTCGTAGTCAGGATCTTGTCGCGTGGGATCCAGCGGCTGTAGACTTCGACCAACTGTTCGACAGCGGCGGTTGATTCGCCACCGATCAAGACGCGATCAGGCTGTAAGAGATCCTGCACGGCGGTTCCTTCGGCGAGGAACTCTGGGTTGCTCAACACGTCAAACGTCGCGTTGTTCGCGGAGCTTTTAAGGATACGTTTGACCGCTTCTGCCGTTCGGACTGGAAGGGTCGATTTTTCGACAATGACTTTATGGCCCGTTGAGCATTCAGCAATCTTTCGGGCGCATTTTTCGATGAACTCTAGATTGGCAGCTCTGCCTGCCCCGATGCCGAACGTTTTCGTCGGAGTATTCACCGAAATGAAAATGATGTTGGCATCGCGTATAGCCCCTTCGACGTCGGTCGAGAAGGTCAAGTTTCGACCTCGCGCCTCCTCGACTACTTCTTGTAGTCCAGGCTCGTAAACGGGGAGTTCACTCGAGTTCCACTGGTCGATACGAGATTGGTTCAAATCCACCACATGGACGTTGATGTCCGGGCATTTCTTGGCGATCATCGCCATGGTTGGGCCACCGACATAACCGGCCCCAATGCAACAGATGCGGGTTGGTGTACTCATCGCTTTAGAAGTCATCAACCGATACTCCAAAATCCAAACACTCAGACCAGATGGGAGTTAGTACGAACTCGTGCCGGGGGACATATCGCCGGCAAGATAGCTAGGGTACCCCAGGCTCGTACCGATTGCCAATCGACTGTTTCCATGCAAATAAAACGATTAGTAAATGCCCTCGGCCGTTTATCGTTGTATGGGATGTAGCGAATGTATCGCCCTTCCCGTCGTTTAAAAAGCTCCATGATAAATGGCGAACGTCATCCGGTTAACGTCGCTATCGCCCGAAGTCTTTGCCATCTATGCATGCCGGACTGGGATGAGAATTTTGAAATTGTAAAAAGGACCTGGATTGAAATTGCAAATTTTACAACAGGCCGTGCTCCTATCTTTCCTAGATTGCCCATTTGGCCGTCAGTGCAAAATCTTTCCAGCAAAATGCGAATTGGCACGGCTCGTGCATTACTAATTTTCTGTTCTGGCGACACCAGGTGTGGTGGATGCTAGGGCGGGCGAAAGTGGTGGAACCACTTTCGAAACGTTGTCGGGATCCTTCTGTACGCAGATGGCTTGCGGCGGCGACCCGAGCAAGGAAGTGCCGTGATCTTAGTGGCGTCGAACCTCCAGCAAACCTGGAAACAACCGACAGACCAATCGCACTGGTTAGGCCCATCTTTCACGGTTGAAAGGGCTCGCTGCATCCGCGTTGTTGCCGACGCGAATGCAGTGAGCCTTTTCGTCGATGGACTTCTCGATGATCGTTGGATTGGCTTAGTTCAATCGCTCGCACCAAGCGTCGATGATCGACACGATCATCGGTATATCTCGATCGCTCGACGTGAGCAGATGGTTGCTGCCAGGGAGCGAGATGAGTGTTCGCGGGTACATGCCACTGGCCGCTGGCGGTTCGCTACTATCAACTCCACGATAACCGGCAACTCCACGATAACCGGCATTGATGAGTGCGTGCTCAAAAGCAACGGTCTCATCGTCTGGGGAGTGGAATGCAAGTATTGGCTTCTTGAGTTCACGCACGCGGTCGCTCAATCGTTGGGATCGAAAATCGTCGATCATCTGTCTGGAAATCGTGTGCTGCATACCGCCGATGGTAACGACTCCAACCCCGTCCGATTCGATCGCGGGTGACATCGAGATCAACAAACGGGCTAAATGATGCGTGTCGCTCGGCGCAGCGACAGCGATCACTCCGACGACACTCGGAATCTCGCTCGCCATCGCCAAACTCGCGGCTCCCCCAAAACTATGACCGATCAAGAATCTGGGGCAATGGTACTCGGCAGTCAAAAACTCGGCGGCGCGACGTAGGTCTTCGCAGTTGGTGCTAAAGTTGGTTTCTTGGAATACGCCTTCGCTATTTCCTAGGCCTGCGAAGTCGTACCGCAGCACACCCCAACCGCGATCGGATAACCCTCGCGAGATTCGCACGATCCCCTTCAAATCTTTATTGCACGTAAAGCAATGGGAGAAGAGCAGCCATCCACGTGGCTCTGTTTGCGGGATCTCTAAAATACCGGAAAGGGACAAGCCATGGTGACCAGTGAATTGAACTCTTTGGCTTTTCCTCACGCTGGGCTCCTCATCCTGTGAGCTCTATCGTCCCGCCAAGGACGGTCGTCGATGGATCGATCAACCCACCACGGGACTACCCCAGTTCGGGACGTACAATTTGTCCTGTCCTTTTTAACGGACACGTTGCATAGACACGGTTCCATTGTCGCCGGCCGCTTGGAAGGAACCGTGGAGTTGCGAGCCGGAAACCCATGTTTGCATGTTGTAGCTGCCGAGCATAGGTCCGAGTTTTTTCGAGGATGTCAGTACCTCGTTGCCGTTGGCGTCGAGTCCAGGGGTTAACGTTGCTCGATATGCGAATGGAATTACCAACGCGAAGCGGCCCGAAAAGCGGGCTTGATACGCACCTTTTCCGTCAGGCCGAATGGCAACTCGCATCGGTCCGCGATGTCCTGTCGATCCGCTTCGCCATTCCCCTCGCCAAACACCGCTTGGGTCGGTTGCAGAAGTATTTTCTCCGGAAAGAAACCCAAAGGACCCAATGAATGCGATGATCATCCACGTTGCAGAAACCAGTACCTTGGGATAGGTTTTGATGTACATAGCGAAGTGCCAGATGGAAAGTGGACCGGTTGATGTTGGTTCATAGATGTACTGTGTTCGAAGAGTTCTGTCATCGAACCTTGAGTATGTTAGTTTAGTTCCTGTAGTTTAGTTGAGAACTCCAATTAACGCAGCTGATCCAAATCCGATTCCCCCTGTGAATACCGGTCGGTTACCCTGGATTTGGGAAAAACTTCTGGCTGCTTCGTCGGATGAGGATTGGCGAAGGGAGCGATGGAGATTGCTCCGGCAAGGCATTTTGCCGGACTCCTTGGCAGAGAATCGTGGAGTGAACGCGCACTTCGACCTGCCGGTTGTCTATTCCGAGCCGGTTGGACATGCCGAGCCGAATAGACATGCCGATGCGGGTTGGTGTTGGACACCTGACATGGAACGCAGTTCCGAAGATGGTCAAGTTTGTAAGCTGAGGCTTCGCTCTGCTCGCTGGCGGGATGCTTGCGAGACCGTGGTCATGCGTCCACGAAAGCGACGCGCCACTGTTTGTGTTTCCACCCAGGTAGGTTGCGCTGTAGGGTGCCGATTTTGCGCAACTGGCCGCATGGGATTATTAAGGAATCTCGATGCCATCGAGATCTTGGAACAAGTTCTCTTGGCGCGTTTGCGTGTGCGGCGTTGGGCCGAATGCTCGACACCGGAAAGTCGTGATGCGGGTCGCATCTCTCGGAAGGATGGGATTCACCTGAGGAATGTTGTCTTCATGGGGATGGGGGAACCGTTACACAATTGGAACTCGCTGGTTGAGGCGTTGGACGTTTTGTTAGCGGATCAAGGTTTCGGGTTTTCTCCAAGGCATGTTACGGTATCTACCGCGGGTGTTCCTGGAAAAATGGTCAGCCTAGCTCGTACGTATCCGCGCTTGCGGATCGCGTTGAGTCTTCACTCTGCCGTGGAAAACACGCGACGCATGCTTGTACCTCGCGCCACGCACGACCTGCAGTCACTTCAGGAAGCCATTCGAATCATCAATCAAATCGATCCCGAGGGTCCCGTCTGGTTGGAAATCGCCTTGATCGAAGGAGTCAATGATTCGTTGAGAGAAGCTCAAGCGGTGGTCGATTTTTGCCAAGGGCTCAGGGTCGAGGTCAACGTGATTCCGTTCAACGATATCTCGCATGCATCGACCCATGAATTGCCGATGGCTGCTCCGAGCCTGGAGTCGCGTCGTGCTTACGTGCGTCACTTAAGAGAATTTGGGCTCTTTACGACCTTGCGCAATACCCTTGGCGGAACGATCCAAGCTGCATGTGGCCAACTGATTGTCTGAGGTTGAGATCCAAAGGAATTGGAGTTTGAGATAAAAAAACAGGGGTGCGAGTTGAACACGCACCCCTGTTGGATTGATGAGCTTGGTTATGCAACCTTGCAATTCGATGACGCTCCTGGGTCGATTAGACCATGTCCTTGAGCTTCTTCAGAGGACGAACCTTAACGGAGGTCGAAGCTGGCTTGGGATCTGCCCACTTCATTTCGCCCGTTTGTGGGTTACGAACTTGTCGCTTTGGCAACGCCTTCTTTTGGATACGAACGACTTTGCAGAGGTCAGGAATAACGAAGGTACCAACCCCCTTCTTTCCAACAGCTCCAGCGATCTCGCTCTTCAGCGCTTCGAAAACTTCGGCAACTTGCTTCTTCGACAGGCCAGTCGATTCGGCGATATTCGAAAAAATCTGGACCTTAGTGAGCGGCTTTTCTGCCTTGCCTGCTGCTTTCGCCATATGAGGAATCCCTTTCAACAAATCTCGAATCAAAAAACGGTCCGACGTAGGACACTGCTGATGGCTGAATTAAAGAATGTACCCAACGAAATGCAACCGGGAATGGGCGAAAACACGTGGAAAACGCTGCATTTTTGACGAGATTCCCAAAAAACGTTGAGAATGGCCCCACTTCGGTGGATTTTCCCAAGAAAATACAGCGAAAACTGGACTTTTATGGACTTGTGGTTCTCCGGTTCTTTTCAGTCCTCATGGAACCGGTAGCCGACTCCCCGTACGGTTTCGATGGCGTCTGCTTCGGGCCCAATCTTCTTTCGAAGTGCCCGGATATGAACATCGATGGTTCGCTCGAGTACCAAAGTGTCCTCACCGAGCGCTGAGTCGATGAGTTCCGATCGGTCGAAAGCTCGCCCCGGTTGTCGAATCAACGTATCGAGCAAACGGAACTCGCTCTTGGTGAGTTCCACGGGTTTGTCGTTGACGGTGACGCGGTATCGCCTACGGTCCAAAGTAATTCCGCACCGAGTGACGATATCGTTGTCTTCATCGACCTTGGCGGTCTTTCGACGATGGAGCGCTTTGATCCGTTCCAACAGAACGCGTACGCTGAATGGTTTGGTGACATAGTCGTCGGCACCTACAGAAAAGCCGATCAATTGGTCTGCTTCTTCGGCCTTGGCAGTGAGCATAATGATGATTGCGTGGGCTGTTTCCGGTTTGGACCGCAATCTGCGACACACCTCAATACCGTCGATAATCGGCAGCATGACATCCAGCAAGATCACATCAGGCAACTTGAGTTGCGCTTGGCTGAGTCCATCGCGACCATCGATGGCTAACGAAACCTCGTACCCTGCTTTATCCAAGTTGTAAACCAGGATTTCGGAGAGGGAACGGTCGTCTTCGACAACTAGAATTTTGCTCTTAGGCATACCTACTCAATCACCGCTTCGTGGATCCGCAGATGAGCCGACTATTCGCCGTACCCATCATTGTTGTTCGAGTCTTTATTGTGACTGTGATTTCGGTTGCGAAGCTTGGCGATGTCGGATGATCACACCTTCTACCATGTAGATGATGTCCTCGGCGATACTCACCGCGTGATCAGCAATCTGCTCAAGGTGCCTTGAGGCGGAAAAGCAATGCAGCGCGGCAACAATCGTCGAGGTGTCCTCCGACATCAACTGCGAGAGTTTCTCGATCACTTGAACGTTCTTTGCATCCACGGGATCGTCTTGCTCGATGACACTTTTGGCGAGTTCGACATCGCGATGCACAAAGGCATCGAGGCTCGAACGCACCATTTTCGTGATCATCGTTGCCATCTCGTTGATACCGCTCGGAATCGGGAACTCTGGGAATTGGCACAAACTGTCGGCGCGTTGTGCGATGTTGCACGCCAAATCCGCAATCCTTTCGAGGTCATTGTTGACTTTCATCATGGTGGTAATGCGGCGTAAATCCGCAGCCACAGGCTGATGCAAGGCAAGCATTTTGAGGCACTCCTCTTCGATCCGAACTTCAGCACGGTCGATAT